>JAOFNL010000001.1 GCA_028041985.1 Psychromonas sp.
GGTTTACGTTTATTAGAACTCGCTGATCAAGTATTGCCTCAAATTAAAAGCGCGGAGCGAGACTTATCTCGTTTTGCTTCTGGAGATGCGGGGCGTCTTCATATGGCAATTGAATGCCACTCTTGTTTTCAATGGTTAATGCCTGCAATTGATAAATTTAGAGACAGTTGGCCAGAAGTTGAGTTAGATTTTTCCAGTGGTTTTAGTTTTTTACCTTTGCCTGCTCTAAAAAGAGGAAATTTAGATTTAGTAGTGACTTCTGATCCTCAGGATATCGACGGTATTACCTACATTCCCCTTTTTAGTTATCAATCAATGTTAGCTTTGAGTCGACATCACCGTTTGGCTAATAATACATATATTCAAGCTGAAGATTTAAGTGATGAAACGTTAATTACCTATCCTGTTGAGAAAGAGCGATTGGATATTTTCAATAAGTTTTTAACACCCGAAGGCATCGTTCCCGCTAAAATTCGGCATGCTGATATGACATTAATGATGTTGCAGTTGGTGGCGAGTGGACGTGGTGTCGCTGGGTTACCGAATTGGGCTCTTTTTGAATATTTGCAAAAAGACTATGTTGTCGCGCGGCGTTTAGGTAAAGAAGGTGTATGGAATACACTTTATGCAGCTGTAAGAGAAGAACAAAAGTCTCTGGCTTTTATTGAAGATTTTATCACTACAGCTATTGAGAGTTGCTTCGCAAATTTAAAAGGGATAAAAGTCGCTGATTTTTTACCACCAGAAAATGATAATAGTGACTAAAAATTAATCAGTTAGGTTCAATTTATGTATTTTCATTGATCTTATTGCTAATTATGGAGACTGTGCAATTGCACCGACCAAGAGAAAAAGACACAATAAAAAATGATCAATGAATTTTAAGCAATGAAAATTAGATAGGGTGAAAATATATGGGTTGTTGTGATGTTAATGGGTTGATGCCCTTATCTATTGCATTAGAAAAGATGCAAAGTTCATTATCTAATGTGTGCAATGCAATTACGTTACCTTTATCTGAAGCTTTAGGTTTTACACTTTCTGAAAATATTGTTTCAACTTTGAATGTTCCTGCATTTAATAATTCTGCGATGGATGGTTATGCGGTGAAAGCAAAAGATTTGATTGCTTGCTCTGACAGCAATCCAATCACTTTAAATATGGTTGGTAAATCATTCGCGGGTGCTCCTTATCATGGTGATGAAATTGGCTCAGGATGCTGCATTCGAATAATGACGGGTGCTGTTGTACCTAACTCGTTAGATTGTGTTGTTATGCAGGAAAGAGTTGATGCAGAAGGTGATTTGATCACTTTCAAGCATGCCCCACAAGCTTATAATAATGTTCGTTTTGCTGGAGAAGATTTAAAAGTAGGCCAGCAAGTATTACTGCAAGGTCATAAATTGACACCACGTGATATTCCTTTATTAGCATCATTAGGCATTGCTTCGGTCAATGTTTATCGAAAATTAAAGGTTGCTGTACTTTCATCTGGCGATGAATTACGAAACTTAGGTGAATCATTATCTGTAGGTGAAATATACGATACTAATCGTTATAGTATCATCGCATTGTTATCTCGATTAAATGTGGAAGTGATTGATTTTGGGATTATCCGTGATGATTATTTATTGATCAAAGAAGCCATGAACAAAGCGGATCAACAAGCTGACGTGGTGATCACCAGCGGTGGTGTATCTGTTGGTGAAGCAGATTTTATTAAAGAAGTGTTAAATGAAATTGGTGAAATTGGGTTTTGGAAACTGGCAATTAAACCTGGTAAACCATTTGCTTTTGGTAAGTTACAAAACAGCGTTTTTTTTGGGTTGCCAGGAAATCCTGTTTCCGCTATCGTCACCCTATATCAATTAGCAGTGCCTGCAATGGCGAAAATGAGCGGTGAACTTGCTAAACCTGCATTACGTTTTAATGCAATAAGTAAAGATAAACTCTCAAAAAGTCCGGGCAGAACCGATTTTCAACGAGGCATCTACTCTGTAAATGAGCAAGGAGAACTCGTTGTTAGTACGACTGGTAATCAAGGCTCTGGTGTGTTCAGTTCGATGAGTTTATCAAATTGCTTCATTGTACTTGAAGAAGAACGCGGGCATATCAATGCAGGCGAAACAGTAATGATTGAACCATTTAGTCCATTGATGGATTAATATTTATCAATATGTTAGCGTTTTGCCTATGATAAAAATGAATTGTCACAAAATTATACCAATTACATTCGATAAGTTATTTCAACAAGTAAAATAGATCAGTTAATTAACGTGATTGGTATTATTAACAAACGAATTAAACAAATATATTTATAACTAACTATACGCACAAAGTGTGCCTTGGAAAATATTATGATTAAAACAGATGACGTAAATATCACTGCAATTAAAGAATTATTACCACCTATTGCATTATTAGAAAAATTCCCTGCAACTTCTGCAATAAGCCGTACTGTTGCTGGGTCTCGTAAAGCAATAAGTAAAATATTAAGTCAACAAGATGACAGAGTATTAGTGATTATTGGACCTTGTTCAATTCATGATACTAAAGCTGCATTGGAATATGCGTCTAAATTAGCGCCGTTACGTGAAAAATACAAAGATACATTAGAGATCGTAATGCGTGTTTATTTTGAAAAACCACGTACGACAGTAGGGTGGAAAGGGTTGATCAATGATCCTGAATTAAATGGGACCTTCAATATTAATAAAGGGTTACGTACTGGTCGTAAATTATTATTAGATATTAATGCTATGGGACTACCTGCTGCTACTGAGTTCTTAGATATGATCACGCCACAGTATGTTGCAGATTTAATGTCTTGGGGGGCAATAGGCGCACGTACGACCGAATCTCAAGTTCACCGCGAATTAGCTTCTGGCCTTTCATGCCCAGTTGGTTTTAAAAATGGTACTGACGGTACAATTAAAGTGGCAGTTGATGCAATTGGTGCAGCCAATGCTTCTCATCACTTTTTATCAGTGAATAAATTTGGACATAGTGCAATTGTTGAAACTGCAGGTAACCCTGATTGTCATATTATTCTGCGAGGTGGTAAAGCACCGAACTATAGTGCAGCTGATGTTGCTTCTATTAAAGCAGACTTAAAAAAATCAGGCTTAACTGAAACGTTGATGATCGATTTCAGCCACGCGAACTCTGAGAAAAAATTCGAAAATCAAATGAAAGTTTGTACTGATGTATCTACACAAATTGCTGCTGGCGATAAAGCGATTTCAGGGGTGATGGTTGAAAGTCATTTAATCGAAGGTCGTCAAGATCTATGTGATGGTGTTGCTGCAACTTATGGCCAAAGTATTACTGACGCTTGTATTGGTTGGGATGCAACGGAAAAATTGTTAGCACAACTATCTGAAGCAGTTTTGACTCGTCGTGGTTAATCAATAAAGCTAACCAAGCGGTTAGTTTATGGCTAAGCACTGTTTAATACGGTGCTTTTTTTTGTCTTTAAAAGCTGATGTAGAGTAGTACAATCCATGTTTTTTTTAAATATTATAATAGGTAAATAAAATGTCCGTTAAACTGAAACCTATTATGATATTGGGCTGTACAAGCGATGCAGGCAAATCGTTGATCGTGACTGCTATTTGTCGATTATTAGCAAATAGAGGGGTGAATGTCGCTCCTTTTAAAGCACAAAATATGAGTAATAATGCAGCTATTACTGAAGATGGATTAGAAATCGGACGTGCTCAATATCTACAAGCTTTGGCTGCAAAAGCGACACCTTCTGTATTGATGAATCCTGTATTATTGAAACCGAGTGCTGATACATTTAGCCAAGTTATTATCAATGGCAAAGTTAATCATGATATTTCTAAACTACCCTGGATGGATAGAAAAGCCATAATTTGGCCAAAAGTCATAAGCGCGTTAAATTCATTACAAAATCAATATGACCAAGTGGTTATTGAAGGGGCAGGAAGCCCAGCAGAAATAAATTTACGCGCAGGTGATATTGTTAATATGAGTGTGGCATTAGCTTGCCAAGCAGATGTATATTTAGTGTCTGACATCGATAGAGGTGGTTCTTTTGCTCATTTATTAGGGACTTGGGCTTGTTTAGCTGAAGAAGAGCAAAAACTGATTAAAGGCTTTGTGCTTAATAAATTTCGTGGCGATCCTAAATTATTAGGTAATGCAATGGAATGGTTAGAAGAAAAAACGGGCATTCCTACGGTAGCGAACTTACCCTATTATCGTCATCAATTACCTGAAGAAGATAGTTTCAGATTAGGTACAACTTGGCAACGAGGTGCGATTAATGTTGCACTTGTTTATTATCCTTATGCTTCTAATTTGGATGAGTTTGATGCCTTGATTTATCAAGATGATATAAATTTAGTTCCTGTTCATCAACAACAAGACTTGTCAATGTATGATGCAGTGATACTACCTGGTAGTAAAAATAGCGGTAAAAGCTTAGCCTTTTTACAGCAAAATAAATTACATGAAAGTATTATTGCCTTTAGCCAAACAGGTAAACTAGTGCTAGGAATTTGTGGAGGTTTACAAATATTAGGCGCTAAAATTAATGACCCATTTATGCTTGAAGATGGCAATAAATTAGGGCTTGGTCTTATACAATTAAGTACAACGTTAGCGAACAATAAAGCGACCTCGCAAAATAAGGTCGAATGGGAAAACCAATTATTAGATACCTATGAAATTCATCATGGCGAAAGCTTTGCACTCGTTAACACTGTTAAACCATTTATTAAAGAAGGTATTGGCTGGCAACAAGGTAATATTTATACTTCATATTTACATGGGTTATTCGATAACGCTATTTTTTATAATTGGTTTATGAAAAAAATCGGTGCAGCACAAAATGGCATTAACTGGAAAAATCATGTTGACCAAGAATTAGATAAGTTGGCAGATATGTTTGAAAAATATGGGTGGCTGTAAATTGTTTCACTTTAATTATCTCAAGGCTTTTGCTTCAATATTTTTTATGAATATCCTCTCTTTGCCTGTACATGCGGCAGGGGAAATTGTCGATAATACTATTGAAGAAGCTTTTGCTATTTCAACATTAATGTCTGATAGTGAGGCATTAACTTTTGGTTTTATGAATGTTGATTTAAAAGTAGATGACGAAGGTTTTGGTAATGAAGATACAATGAATTTTAAAAATAGTATAAATCTATTTGTACTTCCTTACACTTGGTATTTGGAACCTAAAAGCTCTGCTTGGGATCATGCCCTTACTGTTCGTGCTTTCTATCTCAATATAGAGCGTGATAATGAAATTGTTGAGGGGATAACAGATAAGTTCGAAGAAAATACTGTGGGAATTTATGGCAGTTATTCTCAGTTTTATCATATTACTAAACATTGGTATGTTGAATCAGCTTTGGGGGCTTATTTATCTTATTATAAAAATAAATACCGTTTCGGTTCAGGTGTTCCTGATGATATTAAAGATCAATTCAATGGACGTTCATTAAACATTAGCACGTTTGCTGCTATTATTGAGCCTGAAGTGGGTATTGGTTATCAAAAAGCCCAAAAATGGGGATATTGGCGGGCTCATAATAACACCAGTTATATTTATGGACATGGTATCGCGGGCTCGATTGAAAACCCTGGTAAGATTAATCCTGAAGGGTGGTGGCTGACTAATGGTGTTGAATTTACAATTGATGTCCCTGAGTTATGGGGTGTTGATGATTTTTTATCAATTGATTTCAAACGTATCGATGTACTTGGTGATATGCAACGTATGGCTGAAAAAGGCTATTATTATGAAACAAGTTTTGGTTGGGTGATTGATACAAACAATAAAATTCCGTTGCTTGATAATATAGGAATGGGGCTTTCAATTAACTATGGTAGTTCTGTGAGTGGAGCAACATTAGTGCTTTATTACAATGAATAAAGCACGTTACTAGTTTGATTATTCAAGGATTCAAACGAGTATTAGTCCATTTAGTTCCTTCTTGGGTATATACAAAACGATCGTGTAAGCGATCTGCTTTACCTTGCCAGAACTCAATGGTGTCGGGGATAACACGGTAACCTCCCCAAAATTCTGGTAAAGGGACAGCTTTACCTGCAAACTTATCTTCATAATATTTTACGCTATCAACAAGTGTTTGTCGTTGATCTAAAATTTGGCTTTGTTTTGATGCCCAAGCTCCAATCTGGCTACCTCGGCCACGAGAGTGAAAGTAGGCTTCAGATTCTTCATGACTAATACGTTCAATCCTTCCTTCAACACGAACTTGGCGCTGTAATATATTCCAATGAAATAATAATGCAGCAAAGGGATTTGTCTCTAATTCAGTCGCTTTTCTACTGCCGTAGTTAGTGAAAAAAACAAAACCTTGCTGATCAACTTCTTTTAATAAAACCATGCGAGACGAAGGGCGTCCTTCTGCAGTACAAGTTGACACTGACATCGATTCAGGTAATACAATGCCTGTATTTTGTGCTTCTTTGAGCCAAGTATCAAAAAAGGCAATCGGATCATCTGTTGTAGTAAGAGTTTTGTTTTCTATTAATACACCTTGACCTAAGGTGAAGGCGCAACGCAGTTTGCTTAACAATGACATGGTATATCTTTATTAGTTAGATTGAACGGAGTGTGCAGTGTATAATTTGTGTTTATCCTTGTCGAACTTATTGTCATTAAGTTTGATAAACCAATATACAGTATTGCCAATTTAAAGTGTCAAAGCGAGATCTATTTACAACATGCGTCAACAAGCTAATGAGTTATTTTCTAGTCGAGATATCATCCAAATATTCAACAATGCATTTTACCTTTCATACAATACTAAATTAGTTTTAGGTGGAGATGAGCCATTGTATAAACCACTTGATCAAGAGTGCCCTTATCATCAAATAATTTTTGCTCATGGTTTTTTTTCAAGTGCATTACACGAAATTAGTCATTGGTTAGTGGCTGGCGAATCTAGGCGACTACAAGTTGATTATGGATATTGGTATGAGCCAGATGGACGTAATCAACAACGGCAAGCTGAATTTGAAAAAGTGGAAGTGCTACCGCAAGCTATTGAATGGGCTTTATCTGTTAGTTGTGGTCTTGAGTTTGATGTAAGCAGTGATAATCTAAGTGGTATTGTCATCAATCGTTTAGCCTTTAAAAAAAAAGTATATCTTCAGGTATTATCTCTATTAAAAGAAGGATTTTCTCCACGCACCACTATTTTGTTGGATGCGTGTAAAAAGGTATATCAAACTCCTGATTTAACAGCTGAAAGTTTTGAGTATCAAGGCATGTACCAATTAGTATAATCATCTCTCTATTTAAAAGGTTTTAAAATGAAAAAAATATTAATCGTTTGTTTAGGTAATATCTGCCGTTCACCTACTGCAGAAGCTGTATTAAAAGCAAAGGCGATAGAGCGTGGAATCAATATTGAAATTGATTCAGCAGGAACGATTAGTAATCATCGCGGTAAAAGCCCTGATAAAAGATCGCAAGCAGCAGGTGAACGTCGTGGTTACAGTTTTGAAGGCATTGTTTCACGACCAGTTAATACCAATGATTTTGAGTATTTTGATTATATTTTAGCTGCTGATCAACAAAATAAATCTGATTTACTCGTTCAATGTCCTCCGCAATATGCCCATAAAATTGCATTGTTTTTGGAGTTTTCTGGTGTTGAAGAAAGTGAAATTCCTGATCCTTATTACGGAGGAGAGCAAGGGTTCGAGCTAGTATTGAATTTGCTAGAGAAAGCGAGTGATCAATTATTAGATAAGATAGGCTAGTTCAGAATGAATGAAAAAATATACCACCATCCAGTACAAATTTATTATGAAGATACTGATCATTCAGGGGTTGTTTATCATCCGAATTTCTTAAAATATTTTGAACGGGCTCGAGAGCATGTGATCGATAGTCAGCGATTAAATAAGTTGTGGACTGAAAAAGGCATTGGTTTTGCTGTTTATAAAGCCAATATGACTTTTCAGGATGGTGTCGAATTTGCCGAAGTATGCGACATTCGCACTAGTTTTGTGATTGATGGTAAATATAAAACTCTATGGCGACAAGAATTATGGCGACCTGATGCAAAACGACCGGCAGTGATAGGTGATATCGAAATGGTTTGTTTAGATAAAAATAAGCAGTTACAACCCTTGCCTGAAGAGATTTTAAATCTGTTATGTCAGAATAGTTGCGCATAATTTTTGCTATTTAAACTTCTTTGAAATATGAATAATT
Source organism: Psychromonas sp. (assembly GCA_028041985.1). GTDB lineage: Bacteria > Pseudomonadota > Gammaproteobacteria > Enterobacterales > Psychromonadaceae > Psychromonas. The sequence goes on from JAOFNL010000001.1 coordinate 8,231, forward strand.
GGCTTTTTTATTTATTACATTATTAAATGAAAAAGTGAATCGCTTTATTTCATCAATATGGCAATGTTATGTTTATCTCAAACTGACAAAAATTAATCAATTTAGACTTGCGAAATTACATTTTATATCTCATTTTATAATGACATTCTTAATGGGACTTATTATGTACTTTTCAAAAAACAATCAACGTTCGTTTCAACGCATGGAACTAAATTTACCTATCGTCATTTCAAAAGAAGCACAGGTCTATAATGGTACCTGTCTTGACCTTAGTAGTACCGGCATGCGAATTGAATTTACTACGCTTGAACTAAAAACAGGTGACATTATTTATATCCAGTTAGATACAAATGATGAACGTTTCCCACCATTAGATGCAGAAGCAAAATTAATACGTGTAAATACTGATGAAGAAGGCAAGTTGACCGCAGCCGTTGAGTTTATTGCGTTAAAATAAATGAGATGAATGCTTATACCAATCACGTTCATGAACTGATCTATTTTACTTGTTAAAATAACTTATTTGATGTGATTGGTATTAATTTAATTGATAAAGTTAACCATTTTAGTAACTTCATTAATTGTACTGTGATTTAGACGATTAATGTACTTGCATCTAATAAAGTTATATTTTGTTTTGCATTACTTGCACGACAAACGGCTACTATTTGATCATTTAAATGTCTTTGATGCAGTTGCCATTGAGTATTTTTGTTCAGAGGATAATTGTCATTAAAAAATAAGCTGACGTTATCACATGTAATGCTTGGTTGTATGTTGTCATTCGTGTTTTCATTTTGCTGGTCATTAAAGCTAAAATAAAAACTATCCAATCCAAGACTGATCCCAATACCCGTCGCTTTCACAAACGCTTCTTTCAATGTCCAATATTCAAAAAAACGTTGTTGCTGTTTTAAACCAGATAATTGACAAAGTTTGTTATGTTCCTGTTTTGAAAAATAGCGGCGTGTTATTGGCTCAATACTGACTTTACGTAATGGATTTTCAATATCACATCCAATGTCGTCTTTTACGCATACTGCCATAATAATCAATTGATTATTATGGCTTAAGTTAAAACGGATCTTTAGTGGATTACTTTCTAACTCCGGTTTCCCATGTTGATTGCGAATAAAATGAATTTCAGAGGGAGGCAAGGAAACATATTGAGCTAACACTAAGCGACAAATAGAACGTGTAACTATCGCGGTATGTTGGGCTATTTTATTCTTAAATTGATGAATATTTTCACTTTCCGTCATGCTTAAAGTTGATTTGATCGTACTCATAGCTTTAAGGTCTAGTTTATTCGGATCAATAAACCATAAATCAATTTTATTATTTTTGAGAGCTTCTATCGAAGATGGGGGACTCACTTATTTTACCTTTTTATTAGTAAATAAAAGCAAGTGATAATTTTGTCATTGTGACTCAGTATCTGTATTGGCCAATTCTGGTCTTCTAAATGAATTAATTTTTTTGTTCACTTCTCGACGTTCTTTTGATAATTCAGCACCGATGATAATGTAATCATCAACACGATCTTCATAATCTGAGAGCATGTTTTTAATGATATTAATAATATCGTCTGGTGTCATATTGGGTGTAATGTATTCAGTTAAGTTATTTAATAGATCGACACGTTTACGGTTATCACGAATTTTAGTGTCATTATCAAGGATTTCTCGTTTTAATTTATTTTTACGACGAGTGTTTTTGACTAATTCAAGAACATTGTTCATTGTTCACACCTTTTATTGTTTAAACTTATATGACAATTTAAAAAATAACGTAAATATAAAAATAGAGTTATTCGATAAATTAAATCGAGTTATGACGCTTTTCTTTATGAATTATACGCTTCACAGCTATTTACGAAATAGGTTTTTTGAATTATTTTAATAGTAAGCGAATGACTTTAATCAACTTAATGAACAAAGCAATGGTATTCGCTTTGTCATAAAGTTGTAATAAGTTACTGCTTAGATAAAACTTCACACATCGAAGGAGTTATTCATGACAGAAGCCGAACGAAAATATTACATACTTGATACCAACGTTTTATTACATGAACCCCTCGCCCTTTATTCCTTTCAAGAACACAATGTCGTTATTCCGATGACAGTATTAGAAGAATTAGACCGAATTAAAGATAGACAAAAAGATGTTAGCCGTGACGCGCGTGCCGCAATTCGTAGTTTGGAAGCTATATTTCAGAATGCAACCCCAGAACAAATCAGTCAAGGAGTCGCAATAGATCATCAAGGGATAGCGCTTGGTGGAGTGATGTCAATTTTTGCAGATCATCATAGCTCGTTTATTAAAGAAGCGTTTAGCGAAGATGAGCCAGATAATCGTATTATCAATACCGCTCTTTATTTACAAAAAAGCAAAGCGCCTTGTAAAGTGGTTTTAGTGACCAAAGATATTAATATGCGCCTAAAAGCCAAGGGAGCAGGTCTAAAATATGTTGAAGATTATAGAAAAGACCAATTAGTTGATGATGTTGATCTATTAAGTAAAGGTTATCAAGAAATACAAGGAAAGTTTTGGAATAATATAGAAGATTGTGAATCTTTTAACAGAGGTGACGAGACTTATCATCAACTTAAAACAGAAAAAATTAGTCACCCATATTCAAATCAATTTATATTTGATGAATCACATGAGTTTGTTGGTAAAGTGACAGACCATTTTAAAGAGGGGATCGAATTATTAGATATTGGCTATGATCGTTTGATGGGGCAACATGCATGGGGGGGTTGCACCTAAAAATATTTATCAAGGAATGGCGATTAATGCGTTATTAGATCCATCAGTTGATTTAGTCATTCTAACTGGGCCTGCAGGTTGTGGAAAAACATTACTTGCAGTCGCTGCGGCGCTTGAATTAGTGATTGAGCAAAAGCAATATGACAAAATCATTGTGACTCGTAATACACCTGATATTGCAGAAAATATTGGATTTTTGCCGGGTACTGAAGAAGAGAAAATGATGCCTTGGCTTGCTTCAGTGACTGACACATTAGAAGTGTTACATAAGAATGATAACTGTAGCGCTAGCTCTGTTAACTACATTATGGATAAAGCAAATATACAATTTAAATCAGTCAATTTTATGCGAGGAAGGAGTATTCAAAATAGTTTTGTTTTATTGGATGAATGTCAGAATTTAACGGCTTCACAATTAAAAACAATTATTACGCGTTGCGGAGAGGGGACTAAAATTGTATGTTCAGGTAATTTAGCTCAAATCGATAGTAATTACCTGACACCTGTCACTTCGGGATTAACCTATATTGTTGAGCGATTTAAGGACTTTGAAGGTAGTGCCAATATTTATTTAAATGGTGTTATTAGAAGTCGTTTAGCAGAATTTGCCGAAGAACATTTATAGTAAATCAATAAGGCAAGCTATCAGGGGGTCATTCCGATAGCTTGTATTCGGTCAATTTTTCTCATTTTTATATTTCAAAGATTTTACTTTTATTCTGTTATTTTTATCGCGGCTTTTTTTAATTAATTCATTATCTGGTTGGTGTTGTTGAGATTTTGCTAATCTGTCATAAAGAACAACATTAACTGAGGCCGCTAAGTTCATACATCCAATGGTTGGAATGTAAACCACCGCATCAGCCTGATTAATGACACTCTGTTTAATGGTATTGTCTTCAGGGCCAAATAAATACATCGCATTATCAGGGTGCTCAAAATTAGGAAGTGGGATTGCACCTTCGATTAAATCCACACAGACTAGCTTCATACCTGGTTCTAAGGCTGATAGTAAATCTTCATGGTGATCTAAGGGGACTATTTCGTGTACTTTTTGAGTGTCTGCTGCCAAGCGGACTGAACGATTAAAACGCTCACCAGAATAAACTACTTTTTGAGCGTCATAGCAACCCGCTGCGCGCATTGCACCGCCCACATTTGTTGAGCTTTTAGGATTAGTAAGCGCGATAATAGTACGGGTTGTTGAAGCGGGATCTATTTTAATTTCTGACATAATTTTATATTTTTAGTAAGCGAGAGAAGGCAGAGTTCATTTGTCAATACATTGTACTTAGATGAACAGCATCTAAGTACTACATGAAAAATTATAACGCTTCTATTTGACCAAGTGCTTCAGTAAATTCAGATAACCCTAATTCAATATCGTCTTCATCGCCTACCCAGTTAATACCGACAATAACATCATCTTCCACTAAATCTTCAAGCCAGAATTCAAACCAGTCTGCTAAAGCAATAGATGCAGGAACATAGTCAGCCCACTCTTCAATACAATGGGTTTTTGCAAGGGCTTCTGTAGACCACAAAGGCATAACTTCTGTTTCTTCATAATTCATTGAATCCATCACGACCCAATCGCCGCTTTCTTTGTCTTGTAATGCCCATAAAAGCTGACTTTCTTTAACTTCTTCCTGAAATTTTTCTAATGCAGCAATGTTTTGAGTCATGGTGATTCTCTCTTATATTGAAGTGGAAATACTAAAAACGTTAGTATACGGGTTAAGTTAATAATTGATAGAGTGAAATCGTGACGATTTGATGAAACGGGTCTTTAGGTAGATTTTTGGAACTCTGGCATAATTGAGGCGACTTAAAAGGAAAGATTATGGAATTATTACAATTACAACACTATGGTAAAACCTTACGACTTGAAGCCTCAATGGCTGGCTGGCAACAACTCTATTGGGGAGAACAAATCGTTTCTCAAATCACGGCGAGCGAGTTTGCTCAAGGTAAAAAATCACATGAATTTGAAATGTTTCAACAGCAGCATTTACAGGATACAAGTTCAGAACATGAGGCAGTAAAAAAACCGCTTGAACACAATGTTGAACTTATTTATCAAACCACAAAATCTATTCATTGCAAATTAGATGTTGATCTAGTCTGGCAACCCTTTTTAGTAAAATATGCGCTCTATGTCGATAACCAATTAGTTCAAAAAGCTTCGCGTAACAGTAAAGATATTGAACAACAAACGCCTGCTAAAATAGTTGCTGAGCCTAAAAAGTTAAGTGTGTTAGGGTTGGGTTCACTCGCATTAAAATTATTCAAAAGTGCGAAAGTGATAAAGGTGGTATTAGCAGGGGCAAGTGTTGCAGCTTATAGTTGTTTTTTTTCTTTTCAGTTTGCCGCAGCGTTAATCGCATGTTTAGTGTTTCATGAGTATGGTCACATTCGAGCCATGAAATATTTTGGTATGAAAACAAAAGGGATCTATTTAATTCCTTTTGTGGGTGGTTTAGCCGTATCTGATGAAAAAATTAACACGCGATGGCAAGATGTTGTGATTTCAATTATGGGGCCCACATTTGGTTTGTTGATGTCACTCGTTTGTCTTATTATTTATTGGGTCACTGAGAGTCCTTTCTTTGCAGGATTAGCCGCTTTTAATGCATTATTAAATCTATTTAATATGCTACCTATTTTACCCTTGGATGGCGGACATATATTGAAAAGCATTAGTTTTTCAATGAACAGTAAAGTGGGGCTATTTGCTTGTGTTCTCGGCGCAGGCGCAGGCGTGTTTATTAGTTATAGTCTAGGACTCGCATTATTAGGTTTCTTATTGCTAATTGGCAGTGTTGAGATAGTCCTTGAATGGCGAGCTCGTTTTAATAGTCATTTATTACCACTTGATCGTTATGGGCAACTTTTTTCAACGGTATGGTACTTATTCACCGTCGCTAGTTTAATTGGCGTTATTTTTTACTTTGCACAATCAGGAGACCAAATATTATCACTGCCATTGATGATTTTAGGTAGTTAAACTGCTCGAGCCGAACCAAGAATAAATCATTAAACCGAGTATTTCATCTTATTGTTATTATTCGCTTTATGTTAAAAGGAAGAATTAATGTGTAAATTTAAAAGCGTTTTCCTGTGTGCTGCAGTTTTCTCTCTGACAGCATGTCATTCGACTACGCCACCAACATCAGAAAAAGTATCTGGTACGGTAACTTATAATGAACGCATTTTGTTAACTCAAAATGTTGTATTAACCGTTAAGTTAGAAGATACAGCAAAACAAGATGTTGCAGCTGAAGTAATTTCTAAACAGAGTATTGATGTCAATACGCCTCCACCTTGGTCTTTTGACTTAGCGTACGATCCTAAAGCAATCACTGCAAAAGGGGATTATACATTGAGAGCAACTGTCTCAGTTAATGGTGAACTCCGCTTTATCAATATAAGCAGGGTGCCTGCATTTGATAACAAAGAACCAATTAATATTGTGGTTTCACCAGTGAGTAAAAAACAGATCACTAAACAAGCGATGCTAGAAGCACACTCATGGACAATAATAGAACTTAATGCTGAAGCGGTTAATGTCGATAAAACTTTGAATAAAAAAGTCGGTATTCATTTTAATGCTGAAAAGAAACAAAGTAGTGGTTTTGCAGGTTGTAATCAATTTTCTGGTGGTTATGAAGTGACTGAAACTACATTAGCTTTTGCACAGATGATTTCCACACAAATGGCCTGTGAAAATAGTAATTTTGAATCTGAATTTTTACAAGTATTATCACAAGTACATACTTATACCATTGATGATAATCGATTAATGCTGTTAGATGTTCAGAATAAAGGCGTGGCACAATTTGAAATTGACCGCGATAACTTAGACAACAATTAAATTAGCATTATTGTTTTTGATGCAATAGTATGTTGCTCTTAACGGTCAATATGCCTCTTTAATCGTCATTAATATGGAGGCAGATTGTTTTAATATTCCATTAAACCTCTACTGCTTTATAGTCAATATTTATGAAATAAAACAATTAGAGACTTTAATTGGGTATTCTGTGAATTCAGTTCCTCTATAATGTTTTAACTTTCAACCGCTTATATTTATCACTCTCCTTATAACTATTTTCTATATACTATTTAAATTCGTTACTGCCTATTTATCTGATAACACTGCATAATACTTCCAAATTATATACACCTTGTGACTTTGTAAGGAAACACATGAATAATAAAAGACTAACTCACCTTAAAGCGCTTGAGGCTGAATCAATTCAAATTATGCGTGAAGTAGCTGCTGAATTTGAAAACCCAGTAATGCTCTATTCAATTGGTAAAGATTCATCTGTTTTGTTACACCTTGCGCGTAAAGCATTTTACCCAGGTAAAATACCGTTCCCATTATTACATGTTGATACTGATTGGAAATTTAAAGAAATGATCGAATTTCGCGATAACTTAGCGAAAAAATATGATTTCGAATTATTAGTCCATAAAAATCCTGAAGGTATTGCAATGGGCATGGGACCTTTTACACATGGTTCTGCAAAACATACAGATGTGATGAAAACGCAAGGTCTGAAACAAGCACTTGATCATTACGGATTTGATGCTGCATTTGGTGGCGCTCGTCGAGATGAAGAAAAATCGCGTGCAAAAGAACGTGTTTACTCATTCCGTGATAAAAAGCATCGCTGGGATCCAAAAAACCAACGTCCTGAATTATGGAACATCTACAATTCAAAAGTAGACCGCGGTGAAAGTATTCGTGTATTCCCACTTTCAAATTGGACTGAACTTGATATTTGGCAATACATCTACCAAGAAAATATCGAAATGGTACCCCTGTATTTCTCTGCTCCACGTCCAGTTGTTGAACGTGATGGTTCATTAATCATGGTTGATGATGAGCGTATGCCATTGGAAGATGGCGAAGTACCTCAGATTAAAAATGTGCGTTTCCGTACTTTAGGTTGTTACCCATTAACCGGTGCGATTGAATCTGAAGCAAAAACATTACCTGAAATTATTCAAGAGATGTTGTTAACGACAACGTCTGAGCGCCAAGGTCGTGTGATCGATAACGATTCAGCGGGTTCGATGGAAAAGAAAAAGATGGAAGGTTATTTTTAAACGAAAGTTTAAATCAACCCATTCCCATAAAGTATTAAGGATAAAAAATGACAAATGATACAAATCTAATCGCATCGGATATCGAAGAATATTTACGCGTACACGAAAACAAAGACATGATGCGTTTTATCACTTGTGGTAGCGTAGATGATGGTAAATCAACGTTAATAGGACGTTTATTATTTGATAGTAAGATGATTTTTGAAGATCATATGGCTGCTATTGAAAAAGACTCTAAAAAATTCAATACAACAGATGAATCTTTCGATTTAGCGTTATTGGTAGATGGCCTGCAATCTGAACGCGAACAAGGGATCACCATTGATGTTGCTTACCGTTATTTTGCCACTGAACAGCGTAAATTTATTATTGCTGATACGCCTGGACATGAGCAATATACTCGTAACATGGCAACAGGCGCTTCTACTTGTGATTTAGCTATTATCTTGATCGATGCTCGTCATGGTGTACAAGTACAAACACGTCGTCATTCATACATCTGTTCTTTATTAGGCATTAAGCATGTTGTTATCGCTATCAATAAAATGGATGCAGTGGGTTACGACCAAGATGTATATAAGAAAATAAAAGCGGATTACCGTGAGTTTGCTGAACAGCTAAATATCGCAGATGTACGTTTTGTTCCTATTTCTGCACTGAAAGGTGATAACGTAGTTAACCAAAGTGAAAATATGCCTTGGTACCCGGGATCTCCATTATTACGATTATTAAATACGGTACAAATTAGCAGCAATGCAAATGATAAATTCCGTTTAGGTGTACAGTACGTAAACCGTCCAAATTTAGATTTCCGTGGTTTCGCAGGAACAATTGCATCAGGTGAAATCAGAGTGGGAGATACTATTGCAGCGTTACCTTCTGGTAAACAAAGCAAAGTAAAAGAAATTGTTACGTTCGATGGCAACATTGATATCGCTTATCAAGGTATGGCCATTACTTTAACGCTGGAAGATGAGATTGATATTAGTCGTGGTGATATGATTGTTCGTCCACATGAGAAACCTCAATCGACTAAAAACTTTGAAGCAGATGTGGTTTGGATGGACGAAACACCATTGCAAGTTGATCGTGAATACATCATCAAAGTAGGTAGTAACTCAACGGTGGGTTGTGTAACAGAAGTTAACTATCAAACTGATGTTAATACCATCAAACAAAAGCCTGCTACACTTTTGGCGTTAAACGAAATTGGAAGCTGTCAATTTGAAGTGGCGAAAGCAGTTCAATTTGATGCTTATGCTGAAAATAGAGCGACAGGTGCTTTTATCATTATTGACCGTTTAACCAATGCAACGGTTGGTGCGGGTATGATAAAAAATGCTGTCGATGCTAAGGCTTCTGCAAAACCAGCTTATAGTGAATTTGAAGTTGAGTTTAATGCATTAGTTCGTAAGCATTTCCCACATTGGGAAGCGAAAGATATCCTAAAAGGGTAGAGCATTCAGCCATAGTTATTAATTATTAGCTACTTTTTACAATGAGTAGCTAATATTAATCGCTCACTACTATTCGAGTACCCATGACTCTTCAATCCTATTTTGTACTTGCTGTTTTTATTTTAACTATTATTGGTTTGGTCAAATTTCAACAGCGACCAAGTTTAGTCTTTGGTATCGCATTATTGACGTTATTTTCCACTCAAATGGTCACTACCGAGCAAGTCATTAAAAGCCTATCCAACCAAGGTCTATTAACATTAATTTTATTAATGTTGTGTTCTATTGCGCTTGAGAAAACACGTCTATTACGACTGGTTGCGATGAAGGTAATCAGGCCAACTTATACAGCAACGTGGACGAGATTATTCGGCTTCACTGTTATCTCATCTGCATTTCTAAATAATACAGCGGTTGTTTCGACGATGTTGGCGCCAATTCGTAACAACCCAAATCATTCAGCGAGCAAACTGCTTATTCCATTATCCTACGCTGCAATTTTAGGTGGGACACTGACACTCGTAGGAACCTCGACTAACTTGATCGTAAACAGTTTAGTATTAGATGCTAATTTACCTTCGCTAGGCTTCTTCGATTTTACTGTAGTGGGCTTATGCTTAGTCACAACTTGTGGTATTACACTTTATTTATGCCGTTCTATTTTACCAGATAGAAATATGAAAGATGGTATCGCTCAGTCTTATTTTATTGAAGCAAAGGTGAACCCTGAATCAAGTTTAGTGGGAAAAAGTGTTGAACAAAATGGTTTACGACATTTACAGTCACTCTTTTTAGTTGAAATTATGCGCGGAGATTGTTTATTAAGTGCCATTTCTCCTAGCGAAGTGCTACAAGCAAATGACAAATTAATTTTCAGTGGCGATATATCTAAAGTGAGTCAATTACGTTTATTTGATGGATTATCTATTTTTGCAGAGAATAGTGGACTGCTATTAGATAATTTACGCGAAGTTGTTGTACGTCCTGAAAGTATTTTAACTGGTAATACCCTCAAGTCTGTCGGTTTTAGATCGTTATTTGACGCCGCTGTTGTTGCGATTAAACGTGATGGTGAAAAAGTTTCTGGCAAAATTGGTAAATTAAAAATTAGACCGGGTGATTTTTTAGTGTTGGCCGTGGGTGAAGATTTTAAATCGCGTCGAAATATTCGTAAAAACTTTATTTTATTATCTGATATAGAGCTGGATTCTCGTTTGTCCGGCAAAAAAGAATGGCTCGCTATTGCTGGTTTTATTGCTGCCATTGCTTTATCTGCTGTTGGTGTTATTTCGTTGTTTAAAGCGGTTGTATTATTACTCGGCGTTTTATTATTAAGTGGCTGTTTAACCAGCAGTGAAGTGTTAAGACGTTTCCCTATCGATATTTGGGTGATTATCTCATCTGCTATTGTGCTGTCTTATGCATTGTTAAATAGTGGTGTGATTGAAGTCTTCAACCAAATTGTGAGCAATAATTCATCGTTATTTAGCCCTTTAATTGCACTTATTACCGTTTATATCGTGACGTTATTATTAACTGAACTAGTCACAAATAATGCAGCTGCAGCATTAGTGTTTCCTATTGCCTATGGTTTAGCTGTGAGTATTGGTGCGAATCCAATGGCATTTATTATGGTGGTTGCATTTGGCGCGAGTGCAAGTTTTATCAGTCCTTATGGTTATCAAACGAATTTGATGGTATTCAACGCAGGACAATACAAATTAAATGATTTTATTAAAATCGGTGTGCCAGTAAGCATTGTTTATAGCGTGACCGTTATTACTGCGATTGTGATGGTGTTCGGATTATAACGTTAAGGGCTGACGTAAACTATCAGCCTTATTGAATTGAATATAAGTTTAGGAAGAATGATGAATAATCCATATATAGAAAAAGATGTTGATGGTGAAAAGTCTTCAGATGTTGTTTGGCATCAAGCAAGTGTTTCTCATGAGCAACATTGTGAATTAAATGGGCATAAAGCAGCGGTTTTATGGTTTACGGGATTAAGTGGATCAGGTAAATCTACAGTAGCTAATGCCGTGGATTTAATGTTATTCCAACATCAAGCTAAAACCTATGTATTAGATGGCGATAATGTGAGACATGGTTTAAATGGGGATTTAGGTTTTTCAGACAATGATCGCATTGAGAATATTCGCCGTGTAGGCGAAGTTTCAAAATTGTTTGCTGATGCAGGGTTATTAGTTTCAACGGCTTTCATCTCACCATTTGTTGCTGATCGAGAAATGGTGCGTTCACAATTACCTAAAGGGCAATTTATTGAAGTGTTTATCGATACGCCTTTGTCTGTTTGTGAGTCTCGAGATCCAAAAGGGCTATATAAGAAAGCACGAGCAGGCGAAATTAAAAACTTTACTGGTATCGATAGTGCTTATGAAATGCCAGTTAACCCTGAAATACATGTTAAAACTGCAGAGCAATCGATTGAAGAGTGCGCGATGCAAGTTGTAGATTATCTAAAAGAAAATGGGTATTTATAATGCATTATGATGTCTTTAATGGAGATGCTGACGGAATAATTTCTCTGATTCAATTACGACTCAATCAACCATTAGCATCTCAATTGGTCACTGGGGTTAAACGAGACATCCAGTTATTGCAAAGTTTGCCTGTGAAGCCAGGTGATAGTCTAACTGTTTTAGATATCTCGATGGAAAAAAATAACGCTGCATTAACAGAAATATTAGATCAGGAAATCGAGGTCTTTTATGCCGATCATCATAGAGCCGGTGATATTCCTGTTCATAATCACTTAACAGCGTTAATTGATTTAGATGCAAACACCTGCACCGCGTTGATTATTGATAAATATTTAGCTGGTAAATATCACGCGTGGGCAATTTGTGCTGCTTATGGTGACAATATGATTTCTACCGCAGAAAAATTATCAATTGAAGCAGGTTACAGCATAACTCAAAGGGAGCAGTTAAAAGAATTAGGCACGCTAATTAATTACAATGGTTATGGATCAACTATCAGTGACTTACACTATGAACCTGCAAATTTATATCGTCTTTTATTAGAGTATTCCTCACCTTTTGATGTGATTAAAGACAATAATTCACCTTATTTACAGCTGAAAACTGCATATGAGACAGATTTAGCATTAGCGTTGGCTATTCCAACTCACTATCAATCTAGTTTGTTAAGTGTTTTTGAATTACCAGATAAACCTTGGTCACGTCGTATTAGTGGTGTTTACGGTAATTTATTAGCTAATCAAAATCCTGATAGTGCTTTTGCTGTGTTAACTAAAAACAAAGAACAAAATTATTTAGTGTCTTTACGTGCTCCGTTAAATGATAAACAAGGTGCAGGCGATATTTGTAGTCAATTTGAAAGTGGAGGAGGGCGTGCGGCAGCCGCTGGTATTAATAACTTACCTGAATCATCATTATCAAAGTTCATTGAACTAGTAGAAGAAAAGTACGGCTCATAGTTTTTTAAAAATATTAAGTTGCATTGAGTAGATTATTTAGTCGATGCAATAAAACTGATTTACTCATTATTAATAACTCAGTTAAATACGCTTATTAGTATCGGCAACTCAAGCCAGTTTAAACTGGCTTTTTGCAAACAATTTGTGCAATAGCTCGGTCAGGATCATGTTTGATCCCTTCAAAATAATAGATCTCTTGCCAGTCTTTAAAAATAGATTTTAATTCTCCGGTCTTTAATAAAAATTGCTCTCGATGTGGTCGACCAAATTGTTTATTTAGTTCGGTAAATGTTTCATAAATTAAAATACCGCCGGGTTTGATAGCTTGTTTAATATGTTCAAATAACGGCCTATGGAGATATCTAAATACAATCACACCTTGAAGCTGCATTGCAGATAACTTGATTGCATCTAGTTGTGATTCGGACTCAAAATCTGCACACCAAGTTTCAGTAGTAGCGCTATTTGGTAGTGCTGCCAAATTTGATAAGTGTTGTTGCTGGACATCTGCAAACATGACTGCTAAGTCATTATCTTTTAAATACAATCCATTCTGTCCAACACCACAAGCTAAATCTAATATAGTGCCTTGTTCAGGCTTAAAGAGATGAAAGTGCTCCTGTAATAATTGAGCAACCGCCATTATTGCAATGCCTCTATTAAATCTTTGATATTTTTAAGCGGTATAATGGTTTGGTCGCCTTTGACGAATTGCTGCATTGATGCATGATATGCAACGGTTGGAATATAAATTTGTTTCTTACCATGGCTCAAGGCTTCTCGTACTCTTGGCACAATTTGTGGAATTTGGCGTAACTCACCAGTTAAGGCTAATTCTCCAATAAACACTGCATCTAACGGTAATGGTTTTGAATTAATTGAACTGAGCAACGCAGCAGTCACTGCCATATCGGTTGAAGTTTCTGAATCTGCCATTTTTAATCCTCCCACTAAACTGATGTTGATGTCATAGTAGGTAGGAATACCTCCGTGTTTTTTTAATACAGCAGTAATGAGAGATAAACGGCTGTAAGAAACACCAATACAGTTGCGAATTGACTTTTCTCCTTCAACTTCAGTCGCGAGGGCCTGAATTTCTATTAATAAATTACGCGCTCCATCTTTAATCACTGAAATAGCAGAACCTTCAAAATGTTCTTCACTACCTGATAAAAATAAACGGCTTGGATTATCAACAGATCGCATTCCTTTTTCAGTCATTTGAAAAATGCCTACTTGCTCTGTATCACCAAATCGATTTTTATCTGCCCGAAGGATACGCACAGCGGCATCATTCACTTCAATGTGAATCGCTGTATCGATAATATGTTTGAGTGTTTGTGGGCCAGCCATTTGTGAGTTTTTATTCACTTGTCCTACTAAAATTAGCGTAATACCGTGTTGTTTACATAAACGGTTTAATATTTTTGCACAGGTTTTAACTTGAGTGACACCTCCTGCCGAGCCATCAACAGAATTTGATTCAAAGGCTTGAATAGAATCGGCAATAAGAAACTTAACTTGATTTTCAATACATTGATTCACTATCTCTTCAATACTATCTGTATCTGATAATAGAAAATTGGCTTCGTTGAAGTTTAAATTTAATCGTTCAATACCTCGTTTAGCCCATTGACTTAAACTTTCTTCCGCAGTGACATACAGTGTTGACATACTTTGGGACATCACTGAAGCTACTTTCGTGAGCAGGGTCGTTTTACCCGAACCAGGGTCGCCACTAATTAAGACTACGGAGCCTAAAGTTATACCGTCACCCAATACACGGTCTAATTCACTGAGCCCTGTAGAAACACGTTGTGCATGTTCGACTTGAACGGTTGAGATGCGTTGCACGCCATTACTTGAAATACCTGCATAACCACCTTGTGTATTATTGTTTCGGTTGATGGCTGCATTCACTGATTTGCTGGTGCTAGATGCTTCACGGAATTCAGTAATGGTATTCCAAGCCTTACATTCCCCACATTGACCTTGCCATTTTGTGTAGTCAGCCCCGCAGTCACTGCAAACATATGAAATTTTAGTTTTTACCTTTGCCATTATTTATTCCGTTTATCGATGTCATTTATTTGTTGCTTTAAAAATGAGTGTTGAATATCTAATCTGTTGATTCGATATTTTTATTAAACAATCTAATTGCTTGATTTGATTTAGCGTAATCATAACCATGTGAGGTCAAATGCCGTAACGCTTTGTTTATCTGTTTTTGTTCTAGAATACACTCCATAAATTTATGAGTTAATAATTCACATGCATGATTAAGGTCATTAAAAATAGGAGTGGGATAATGCTCATTATGAGATTCTACGGCCAATGTAATAATATCGAAACTGTGTCCTTTCGCCTGTAAAAAAGCCATGGCTTTTTGTTTTAAGTAGGGCGTCACAATCGCTTCTTTAAATCTACTTTCTAGGAGCTGTTGCGCTGAATCGACATAATTAAATTCGTTATTAAGTAAAACTTGTTTTATTAGTTTTTCATTAATCCCTTTCATCTTTAAATCTTGCTTTATGCGAGATTGGCCATGGCCTTTATTTTGCGCATTGCGTAAAAAAGATTCTGTAAAGCGTTGGTCATTTAAGTAATTAAAATCTAAACATTCATCTATTACCGTATTAATCCAATCAATATTATCTGTTTTTCGTTGTAATTTTTTTAATAATTCCAATTCACTATGGTCACGTCGTGACAAGTGCCAAAAAGCACTTCGCCTTACGCCTTCAATGTCTTTTGCAATTTTTATGGGTTTATTAGCAAACATGATAACTCACTGGGTGTGTTTTTATACAGTATATATTGAAATGTAACAAATATGCAAAATGGCGGTAGTTTATCTTAATAATTAATAGTTTCTTGAAAGCAATTGAAATCTTTGCTTAGCAATCTATAATACGGCTTCCAATTTTGGAATTAAATTAAACGGGTTCCCTCACCCCGTGTTTACAGTTAAAAAGGTCAAAATATGTTATCACTTTCAAACACGCAAATTCGCCGTGCTATTACGCTGTTGGTTGGATTTCACATCATCATTATTTGCGCGAGCAATTACTTAGTACAACTCCCTTTCACTATTTTTGGTTGGCATACTACTTGGGGAGCATTTAGTTTTCCATTTGTGTATTTAGCGACCGATTTGACCGTTAGGATATTTGGTCAAAAAAGTGCTCGAGTTATCATTTTTAAAGCAATGGTACCGGCTTTGATTATCTCTTATTTTGTTGGTGTCTTATTTCATCAAGGACTTTTTCAAGGTGCTAGTGCATTAGTTGAGTTCAATAGTTTCGTATTTCGAATTGCATTTGCTAGTTTTGCTGCTTACCTTTTAGGTCAATTATTAGATATTAAAGTGTTTGCCAGGTTACGTAAAAATAAAAGCTGGTGGGTAGCACCAACTGCGTCAACAATATTTGGTAATTTGTTAGATACGTTGGTCTTTTTCTCTTTCGCTTTTTACGCCTCAACAGATAGCTTTATGGCTGCTAATTGGCCTGAAATTGCAGCTGTTGATTATGGTTTTAAATTATTAGTTAGCTTATTGCTATTTCTTCCGGCATACGGAGTGCTTTTAAGCATTTTAGAAAAACGAATTATTAGCATACCTACGCAAAAATAATCCTTCACTACTTTTAGCATCAACAAATAAATGTTGATGCTTTATATTTCATTAACTAGAAAAAATGGCGCTTAAAAACAGTGATATTTACTAACGAGAGGAAATGTAAAGAATTGTAAAGAGAGTTAAATTTTATATTTCAGGCGTTATAATTATTTCATTGGAAGCAAAACATAAATGGATCTTAACTGTGGCAATTTTTCCATAATAGGTTGAGGTCATTTTTATGCAATTAGAAAAGGTTATTTCCATTCAATCTAAATCTATATATTAGCTGAATTTTGCTATGTTCAAGAGCAACATAGATTGAAATTAGGCTCTTGTTTGTCTGAGAAATTCCCAGTTAATAGCAAAATAGAATGTCATAAAAGTATTTCTAGCTATCAAATGGTTGAAGTTATTCAAGTCGATCTGGTAGAAATGATTACATCGAATGGTCATTCCTATTTATACAGTTATTAATTTTTATTTGAATAAATAGCTTGTAGTTGATCCCAGTGAAAATTTTGCCAACTATCTGGCTTAGGCCATGATGAAGGGGGAGCGGTTAATTGAAAATGAATTATGTTAGTAATGGCTTCACCATGAAAATTATTAGAAACAACAATTTTAGAGTGTGGGGCGATACATATAGTTAAAGCATTGGTGATAGATAACAATAAATCATCATCTGGTTTATCATTTTGGCTTTCATAGTCATACATCGCTCTTATTTTATGAGCTGAATCGGTTTCAGATTTTAGTAATAGAAAATATAATAATCCGTTATGTTCTGGTTCTTTGAAACATTTTACTGCTAGTACTTGATAACACTCTGTCAGCGCTTTTTGTTGTTTAAGATCTGCTGTCACTAGGGCGTATTCGTTAGGGGATTCTGCTAGCCAACGTTTTGTGGAGTTAATAGCCAAAAACGCTGCTAATAGAATTAATAACGGGAATAGGAATTTTGCGTATTCACTGCTTATGCCTATATCGACAGTAAATATGGCAGAAATAATTAAACTGCCGATAAACCAAGCAATACAAAAAGCGGTTAAAGAAAATATCCAAAAAACAGCAGTATTTAATGCAGCTTTAAGGTGCCGTTTACGTGGTACTGGCAATGAATTAAGTGCTTTTTGCAGGTATTCTTGCTCTTGCTTGGTAAAATTACGAGAGTTGTCAAACACAAATGGACTTCCGGTGAAAATTATTTTTTATTTTTACTATCTTTAGATTCATCTCGTACAAACTTGATTTCAGAAAAACCCATGCGTTCGAACTCGTTTGCACGGTAATTTTTCATAATACCTTGGCCACGGCAACTCATTTCGATTTGTTTTTCCATTGCCCAAAAAGAGGTTAAATCAACACCTTCAGCAGCTGCAACACCTTCGTAAATATCAAAGTGTTGGCTATATGAAAAAGTAATTGTTTTTTGGGTGCCCTTGTAAAAATAGGTAACTTCTCGTGCCATTGGTTTATCTCAATAATTAAAAATGGGATTTTATCACAGCTTCAGGCCTTGCTATAACAACCTTTTAAAAAGAATGAATAATGATTCTATACTAGGCTAATACAGTATAATACTAATTACATTAAATAAGTTATCTAAATTTTACGCAGGAAAAATGGTTTAGTTTAAGGCGTAAGTTGAGGTAAATGGTGTTCCCTTTACGACACTGACAACCAAGAAATAAGTTATTTTAACAACTAAAATAGATCAGTTAAATAACGTGATTGGTATAAGCATCATATTTTTAACAAATCGCTATGTCGAGATCGATGCGGCATATAAATATTAATTATTTAACCTCACTTGGACCTATTTTATCCTGAATTGAGGAAACTATAACCTAAAGGGTCTTTATGTCGCTTAATCTTTCTCATAATAACTTGATGGCTTTAGCTGATCATTCATTTAAAACGTTTTCTTCAAATCTCCTTGTCACAAATGTTGGTGAAACAGGAATCACTTATCAACAGGCACAGCAAAAAGTAATTGAATTGCAGTCCATGTTTAAAGAATTAGGAGTAAAACAAGGAGATAAAATTGCGATATGCAGTGAAAACATGCCAAATTGGGGGATCGTTTATCTAGCTATCACTGCTATGGGAGCTATTGCGGTTCCAATTTTGCCAGATTTTCATGGTAACGAAATTCATCATATTATTAAACATTCTGAAGCTAAAGCGTTGTTTGTTTCTGAAAAAATGTGTTTAAAACTCAACGAAGAGGATTTCAGCTCAAATTTATCTTATGTATTTTCCTTAGAAACATTAAATTTGATTGAAGATAAAACACAGCTGCATTCTGAGTTTATGATAAAAGGCGTTCAGACGATCACACAAATGAAAGAAAAAGTGATTTCGTTTGCTAAACAAAAAAAGCTATTAAAAATTAGTGACTTTGATAAAAGATTAATTATAAACCCGCATGACATAGCTGTGATTATTTATACTTCAGGGACAACAGGTCAATCGAAAGGAGTAATGTTAAGTCATTACAATTTAACAGCTCAACTATACCAAGCAAACACATTAGCTGATATCAACGAAATGGATCGATTTTTATCGATTCTGCCACTTGCACATACTTTTGAGTGCTCAGTTGGTTTTCTCGTCCCTTTTGCAAATGGGGCTTCTATTCATTATATAAATAAAGTGCCTTCTCCTAAAATTATACTGGCTGCCATGCAGAAAGTTAAACCGACTTGCATGTTAAGTGTCCCATTAGTCATTGAAAAAATTTATAAAAGTAAAATCTTGGTAGAATTTCATAAAAATAAAGTACTTAAGTATCTCTATGAAAATGTAAGCGTTGTACGAAAAAAATTAAACAAAATAGCGGGTAAAAAATTGATGCAAAGTTTCGGTGGAGAAATGAAATTTTTTGGTATCGGTGGTGCTAAATTATCTCGGTTTGTTGAACAATTTCTATTGGAAGCAAATTTCCCATATGCAATCGGGTATGGGTTGACTGAAACGGCTCCCATTATAGCAGGTGCAGTACCTGGTAAAACCCGGTTAGGTACAACTGGGGTATTTGCCCCTGAAATAGAATATCGATTTATAAAACAACATGAAAATGATCATGAAGGTGAGTTACACGTTCGAGGCCCTAATGTCATGGTTGGATATTATAAAGATAAGGAGCGAACTGCTGAAGTGTTAGATGCTGAAGGGTGGTTGAATACCGGCGATTTAGGTTATGTTGATGAGCAGGGTATATTAACAATAAGCGGGCGAAGTAAAAATGTCATTATTGGCTCAAGTGGAGAAAATATTTATCCTGAAGCTATTGAGTCAGTGATAGAGCAGCACCCTTTAGTGGTAGATTCTATGGTATATGAATTAGATAAAAAATTAGTGGCTAAAATTCATATTGATTACGATTTATTTGATGAACAACATAACCTAAAAACCAGTAGTGACGCTGAATTGCATGAGGATATTATTTCTTTATTGGAAAGTATTAAGAAGGAAACGAATCAACAGATATCTTCATTCTCACAAATCAGATCTGTGATAGAACAAACGGAACCTTTCATTAAAACACCGACTAAAAAAATTAAACGTTATCTTCATATGTAGGGTTCAGAATTCGATTAGCCATATTTTTATGAAAGGCAGTTAGCAAAGTAGATAGGAAGGTATGTTAAATAGTTAACATACCTCACACTCGACTCCGTTTTTAAAGTATTGGTTTGATCCATATCAAAGGTAATTTTTACGTCTTTAACTACTGTTCATTTAACATGAATTATTTATAAATTTAACTATAAATAATTAACTGATTTTAAATGAACTAATTGTTAAGGAAGTGAAAATGGACTTTATATCGATACTATTTAGTGATCCTGTTGTTGCCTCCGCTGTTGCTGTAATTACAGCAACTTGCATCATTATGGGATATCTTAGTTATTATTTTTTGAAAAACATAATTAGAGCTGAGCCTCCTAAATAATTTATATTAATTAGCATCAGGTTGTTGCTGTAGAAATAAGTTATGTTAACAAGTAAAATAGATCAGTTAATTAACGTGATTGGTATTGAAGACCATTTTAATATTTTGGCCTTTAAGTTTGCTTTCATTCAACGATTGGCTGACTTAATCTTCGATTCCTTAAACATCACATTGTTCTTAAACTGATTCCTATGATAAATCTAGGTACAATATTGCATATCGGAATATCATAAGTAATCAGAGAAGAGGTAACATGGCTCAGACCGCAGCAGCACTTCATATTTTAGTGAAACATCAAGAAAAAGCAGAAGACATTATTGAACAGTTGAAAAAGGGCGCTAAATTTCAAACGCTTGCCAAAAAATATTCAACTTGCCCATCAGGCAAAAAAGGGGGGGGATTTAGGTGAATTCAAAAAAGGGCAGATGGTGCCGGCCTTTGATAAAGTCTGTTTTAATGCTGAATTAATAACGCCACATTTAGTAAAAACTAAGTTCGGTTGGCATGTAATTAAAGTGCTATACAGAACTTAAAACTGATGAAATTAAAATAATCAATATTGCACGTTTTTGTGTAAAAACGTGCAATCGATATTTAATTATTGCATATGCTGTTTTTGACGTTGCAATAATTTACTTTGACTAGTGGATTGTTTTTTCTGCTCACCGGTTAGATTAAGGGTATTAAACATGCCTTTTAATCCGGAAGCGGTATAATCCAATTCAATTTTTGGTAATAGCATTTCATGTTTTTCTGGAAATAACGCGAGCACGGCTTGAGAGATGAGTTCAAACAATCGCTTTAGATTGATTTTGTGTGTTTGTCCTGTTTCATCAAATAACCAATTAGCGATCGCCAGAAACTGTTCAAATGGGTTATCGGCAATGATGTAACCTAAAGAATGTTTGAACCGACCTGAGTTACCTATCATATCCCAGTATCTCGCAAAACGATTCACCAGTTGCATAGTCGCAAAATCAATCCGATCGTTACTCAAAATATTAAAAGGTGGCAAAGGATTAAATCGCAGATCAAAGGTATCAGTATGTCTAATGATTGGACTACCTTTAAGGCGTTTTAAAATACCCATTTGAATTTCGTGTGGTTTACATTCATAAAGTTGGTTGAAACTATCTTTAAAACTTTCGAATGTTTCACCTGGTAGACCAAAAATAAGGTCTGCATGAATATGTGCGGTGGTGTTTTCTTTTAACCAGATTAAGTTTTCTTTCGATTTGGGATTATTTTGTTTGCGGCTGATGTTTGTTTGTACTTCTTGGTTGAAGGTTTGAATACCTACTTCAAATTGTAAAGAGTTTTCAGGAAATTGAGATAGCATCTCTTTTAATTTTCTCGGAAGGTGGTCTGGCACCACTTCAAAATGCAGGTATAAATCATCGGTCATTCTGTCTAAGAAAAACTGCATGATTTGTAATGACGTTTTAATGTCTAAATTGAAGGTTCTATCTATAAACTTGAAGTTACGCGCTCCACGATTATAAAGTACTTCCATTTCTTGTAAGAACACGGTGAGCTCATAAGGATTTGATTTGGTGTCTAATGAGGATAAGCAAAATTCGCATTTAAAAGGGCAACCACGAGAGGCTTCAACATACAGTAAACGATTTTTTAGATCTTCATCACTATAGTACTGATAAGGCATGGTGAGATCTTTTAAATCGACAGGTTTAGATTTTAAAATTTTACGATCAGGTTTGTTGTTATTGATGATGTCTTTACATAATTCGTAAAAACTTATATCAGCTTCACCTGTTAATACGTAATCAGCCGTTTGCACAATCAATTGTTGTTCAGATTCGTAGCTCACCTCTGGTCCGCCTAACACCACAGTGACTTCTGGTGCGATCACTTTTAATAAGCTCACTACATTGGTTGTTTCAACTATATTCCAAATATAAACACCAAAACCGACGATGGTGGGTTTTGATGCTAAAATTTGTTCAACAATATCAATGGCCCATGTTTGAATCACAAACTCTTTAATTTCACAGATTGGCTGTAGATCTTTTAAATTAGCATACAGATAACGTAACCCTAAACTTGCATGAATATATTTTGAATTAAGCGTGGCAAGCACGATTTTAGGTGAAGATAAGTCATTGTTTAAAAATGGCTTATCTTCCGTTGTACGCGTTTGCATAATGGTTAAAGCGTTATCTAATTGCTGCATAGTTATTGAGGTTCTTAAGTTTTAATAAATTAGGTGAAGAATAATACAGGAATAAAATGTGATATTCAGTCTCTGATTTGTGTGTTGGTATTGCTTTTATCATAAATTTTTTCTGACAGTTGCTTTGCTGTAAGTAAGTATTGATAAATAACGTTTTGACCATTCATGAGTTTCATTATTTTAGTATCGCTAAAATGTGCTGAACATTTGATTTAATAGTAACTGTAATGAGTAAGTTTTATTAATCAAACAATTTAAAGTATCGGTAGATTGTATAGGGCGTGATACCTGTGTATATTGTCGAACTAACTTTCTGTTTTTATTTTGTGAATTGAATAACTTTTGACTGCCAAACAGCATAAGAATGCGACAACAACCCCTGAGATTCGAGCTTTTATTCGTGAATCCGAATTACCGACGGCGGTTTTAGCACGTCTATTAAAAATTTCTGAATCTACAGTGCGAAAATGGCGTCAACGCGATACTGTTCAAGATGCCTCACATACCCCTAA
Source organism: Psychromonas sp. (assembly GCA_028041985.1). Lineage (GTDB taxonomy): Bacteria > Pseudomonadota > Gammaproteobacteria > Enterobacterales > Psychromonadaceae > Psychromonas. The sequence continues at coordinate 31,324 of JAOFNL010000001.1, forward strand.
ACGTTCCAACACAACATTAACGCTCCAACAACAATACGTTGTTGTGCAGTTACGTAACCGTTTGATGCTTTCTCTTGATGATTTATTAAAAGTTTGTCGTCAATTTATCAATGAAAATACATCGCGAGCAGGGCTTCAACGTTGTTTAAAACGCCATGGCGTTTCTAAATTAGCGGATATTGACCCAGCAGGTGAATTGGTGAAATTAGAGCAACAAGTGAGTGTTGCTATACAAGATAAATCGTCAGATAAAGTGACCAGTTCTGTTTTAAATCCACAAGCTATGTTGGATGTGTTGAACCAATTGCGACTTGAAGACACCAACAATCAGCAAAGCAGTGAGTTAGCTGACCATGCTAAAACTGCAAAAACTCGTAGTTTAACCTGTGAAGATGTGGTGCAAGTCAGTGTGATCACTTTGCCTAATTTAGACAAAAAGTCAGATACAAAGATTAAACAACATCGTCTTTTGATAGCAAACGATCCAGATAGCCAATGGGTTTATGTTGATTTATATCAAGATGATGAAGCCGATGCGGCAAGACGATACATGAAACATGTATTAAAGCATGCACCATTCCATATTCGCCGCTTATTAGCGGAAAATTATAATGAATTTTTGAGCCGATTTAGTTTATTGAATGAGCAATAATTGCTTAATAACTAAATATGTAATGCCATTGGAGAAAGTAATGTCGAAAAATAAAACCACCAACACCGCATCAGATAAGCGTATCAACTCTCGCTTACAAGAAACGCCGATTGCAATTGTTGGTATGGCCTCTGTTTTTGCTGAAAGTAAAAACTTAGGACAGTTTTGGGATACGATCGTTAACTCTGTTAATGGCATTCAAGATGTACCCGAAGATCGTTGGGCGATTGATGATTATTATTCAGCGGATAAAAAAGCAGCGGATAAAAGTTATTGTAAGCGTGGTGGATTTTTACCCGAAGTTGACTTCGACCCAATGGAATTTGGTTTACCACCAAATATTTTAGAATTAACTGATATTACGCAACTAATGGCGCTAGTTGTTGCTCGTGATGTGTTAGCTGATGCTGGCGTGAGTGATGAATCTAGTTTCGATCGCGATAAAATAGGTATTACGCTTGGCGTAGGTGGCGGACAAAAACAAGGTGGACAATTAATGTCTCGCTTGCAAGGTCCGGTTTTAGAAAAAGTATTAAAAGCATCGGGTTTAAGTGATAACGATACCGATGTGATTGTTGATAAATTCAAAAAAGCGTATATCCCTTGGGAAGAGAACTCATTCCCTGGCATGCTAGGAAATGTAATTGCAGGGCGCATTGCAAATCGTTTTAATTTTGGTGGTACTAACTGTGTGGTTGATGCTGCGTGTGCAGGGTCTTTAGCTGCAATTAAAATGGCGGTATCTGATTTATTAGAATATCGCTCAGATATGATGCTGTCAGGTGGTATTTGTTGTGATAACTCACCATTTATGTACATGTCTTTCTCAAAAACACCCGCTTTCACCGATGGTGATTGCATTCGTCCATTTGATGAAAAATCTAATGGCATGATGATTGGTGAAGGTGTAGGCATGATTGCACTTAAACGTTTGGAAGATGCTGAGCGTGATGGAGACCGCATCTACTCAGTAATAAAAGGTATCGGTAGTTCGTCTGATGGTAAGTTTAAATCGATTTATGCACCACGCCCTGAAGGTCAGTTAAAAGCATTAAAACGTGCCTATGATGATGCAGGGTTTGATCCTAAAACCTGTGGTTTGATTGAAGCACATGGCACTGGCACTAAAGCAGGTGATGCTGCTGAGTTTAGAGGTTTAGAGTTATTATTTAGTGAGGACAATGATGAAAAGCAACATGTCGCACTTGGCTCTGTTAAATCACAAGTGGGCCACACTAAAGCAGCAGCTGGTACAGCAGGTCTTATTAAAGCAGCTTTAGCGCTACACCATAAAGTATTGCCTGCAACGATAAACGTTGATAAACCCAATCAAAATTTAGAGATTGAAAATACACCTCTCTATATTAATACTGAAACAAGACCTTGGATGCAGCGTGCAGATGGAATTAAACGTCGTGCAGGTATCAGTTCATTTGGTTTTGGTGGTACTAATTTCCACTTAGTTCTTGAAGAATATACACCTCGACAACATGGTGCTTACCGTCTGAATGATGTTGCTCAGTCATTTTTATTCAGTGCCACTAACAAATCTAATTTAATTGATGAGCTAGTGAATAATTTGACTCTTTTAAAAGTAGATGTTGAATTACAACCTTATGCTTTTAATCAGTTGATTCTTTCTTATCCTGTTAAAAAAATAGCCAAAACATACGCAAGGTGTGGTTTTGTTGCTAAAAATATTGAGCAAGCTATTCAATTTATAGAACAAACTATTGAGCAATTAACTACCAATGAAAGTGATGCATGGTCTAAACCAAATGGCATACATTATCGCTCAAAAAGTATGGATACTCAGGGGAAAGTGGTTGCATTATTCTCAGGTCAAGGCTCGCAATATCTAAACATGGGCCGTGAACTGGTTTGTCACTTCCCAAGTATGATGGTTACACAAACAGCGATGGATCAACAATTCCATGAAGCAGGGAAACAGAGTCTTTCGAAGGTTGTTTATCCAATCCCTGTTTTTGATCAACAAGCAAGAGCTGAACAAGAATTAACACTCCGATTGACACAACATGCACAACCTGCGATCGGTAGCTTCTCTGTTGGTTTATTTAATACTTTTAAACAAGCAGGATTTAAAGCAGATTTTTCTGCAGGACATAGTTTTGGTGAGTTAACCGCATTGTGGGCTGCAGATGTGCTGTCAGAAGTGGATTACATGAAATTGACTATGGCTCGTGGTCAAGCGATGTCGGCACCTGAAGATCCTGAACTAGATAATGGGACTATGGTCGCTGTTATCGGTGATGTTGCAGAGATTGAATCTCGCATTGCTTCAATTAAAGGTGTGACGATTGCAAATTATAATGCTCATAATCAAGCTGTAATAGCGGGTGAGAGTTCTGCGATTGAGAGTGCACGTACTGAATTGACTGCTAATGGTTTTAAAGTGATCACATTACCGGTTTCTGCTGCTTTTCATACTCCATTGGTCGGGCATGCACAACAACCATTTGCGGAAGCTATCGATGCAGTGACATTTAAGAAACCTACTATCGCAGTTTATTCTAATGCAACGGGTGATATTTACAGCAATAATCCAGACGAAATAAAAGAAGAACTAAAAGATCATATCTTACAATCAGTACAGTTCAGTAAAGAGATTAAAAACTTATATGCAGCTGGTGGACGTATATTTGTAGAATTTGGTCCTAAAAATGTATTAAAGCGCTTAGTTGATAATATTTTAGAAGATAAAAATGATGTCGTTACTATTGCTACAAATGGCAGTGCTAAAACATCTTCAGATTTACAAGTACGTTTAGCCGCAATACAATTAGCTGTTTTAGGACTTGAGTTAAACACTATTGATCCATACTCCGCAGTCGCTCGTCCTACTGTTGCCCCTCAAAAATCGCCATTAGCGATGAAACTTTCTGGCGCTTCTTATGTTAGCCCAAAAACTAAAAAAGCATTTGCAGATACTTTAACTGACAACTGGAAAATCTCTAGTGATCATTCAACACAACCTGCAGTGAAGGAAGTGATAAAAGAAGTGGTTGTAGAGAAGATCGTTGAAAAATTAGTGTATGTTGATAGCACAGGTAAACCTATTGCAAATCAACCAATACAGACAGCAACTGCAGGTGCAAGTTCTGTTCTAGAAAGTGTCGAACAATTTATAAAGCATCAATCTCAACTGTTAGCTGTACATCAGTCATATTTGGATGGTCCGAATCGATATGTGGATACTTTTAAAGCAGTTTTAGCTGCACAAGCAGGACAACAAAAATTGCCTGAAGGCTTAGATAAAACATTAGCTATGTACCATGACTTCCAAACAGAAACGTTGCGAGTACATGAAACTTATTTGAATAATCAAACAAATAATATGCAACAGATGTTAGATAATGTTTCAGGTGTTCAAGTGTCAACAGCGTCTTCACAAAGATTGCAAGTGCCGTCGGCTGTTAATCCAATCAATTTACAGCAGCAATTACAGGCAACTCACCAAACGGTTCAAAATGCAAAATCAGAGTCGGTTAACATAAGCAAAATTACTGCAACCAATGACTTACAATTTATAGAAAATAAAATGTTATCTGTCGTCGCTGAAAAGACTGGTTATCCAATTGAAATGTTAGAGTTAAGCATGGATATGGAAGCAGACTTAGGTATTGATTCAATTAAACGAGTAGAAATATTAGGCGCAGTACAAGATGATATTTCTGACTTACCTGAATTAGATGCTGAACTGTTATCACAAATGCGTACTCTAGCTCAAATCGTTGCCTATATGAATGAAGTCATGGATAAAGCAGGCGTCCATCCTCAGAATGTAATTTCAAGCCACACATCTGCAAATGCAACGATTCAATTCGATAGCGAAGCGATTGAAAAAGTGATGCTACAGGTGGTTGCTGATAAAACAGGTTACCCAACAGAAATGCTTGAATTGAGCATGGATATGGAAGCTGACTTAGGAATTGATTCAATTAAACGTGTTGAGATCCTAGGTGCCGTTCAAGATGAAATTGATAACTTACCTGAGTTAGATGCAGAGCAACTATCGCAAATGCGTACGTTAGCTGAAATTGTCGATTATATGAATCACGTGATGAGTTCTGTTAATAGTAACGTTACGTCTAGCACAATGGCAGAACCTTCATCAATTGACATTAAAGCAATTGAATCTGTGATGTTGAACGTGGTAGCGGATAAAACCGGTTACCCAACGGAAATGCTTGAACTAAGCATGGATATGGAAGCTGATTTAGGTATCGACTCTATTAAACGTGTAGAAATCTTAGGTGCAGTGCAAGATGAAATAACAAACTTGCCAGAGTTAGATGCCGAGCAGTTATCGCAAATGCGAACGCTTGCTGAAATCGTAACCTACATGAATGAAGTAGCCGCTACTGTTAGTTCGATTTCTTTAGCTGTAAACACAGTCGTTGAGAGCAAAGTTAACCAGAATACGGTTAGCCAAGACAATTTTATTTCAGCAACAAGTGTCATAGATACTCAATTAATAGAAAGCATTATGCTGGCCGTAGTTGCAGATAAAACGGGTTATCCAACAGAAATGCTCGAACTAAACATGGATATGGAAGCTGACTTAGGAATAGATTCTATTAAACGTGTAGAGATCTTAGGTGCTGTGCAAGATGAAATAAGCAATTTGCCAGAGTTAGATGCCGAGCAATTATCACAAATGCGTACATTGGCAGAAATTGTGGCGTATATGAATGAAGTTGCGGCTAACGAACCAACCACAACTCAAGGTTCAAAGGTTAACGAATCTATCAAAACTTTAGCTGATAATATCATTGATGTTGAATTGATTGAACGTACTATGTTGAGTGTCGTTGCTGAAAAAACAGGTTATCCAATTGAAATGCTTGAATTGAATATGGATATGGAAGCCGATTTAGGTATTGATTCTATTAAGCGTGTAGAGATATTAGGTGCAGTTCAAGATGAAATAAACAATTTGCCAGAGTTAGATGCCGAACAATTATCACAAATGCGTACTTTGGCGGAAATAGTTGGTTATATGAATGAAGTTGCGACTACAGAACCAACGGCAACTTTAGATCCAAACGTGAGTGAACCTGTCAATACTTCAGCCGATAATGCCATTGATGTTGAACTGATTGGACGCACTATGTTGAGTGTCGTTTCAGATAAAACAGGTTATCCAACTGAAATGCTTGAATTGAATATGGATCTGGAAGCCGATTTAGGTATTGATTCTATCAAACGTGTGGAGATCTTAGGTGCAGTTCAAGATCATATAACCAACTTGCCAGAATTAGATGCAGAACAATTATCAAAAATGCGTACCTTAGCTGAAATTGTTAACTATATGAATGAGGTGCAAGGAACAAAAGCGAGTTCGAATATTCCTGTTTTTGTAGAACCTACAGTTTCTGAAATGAGTCCCGATATTGTTGAAGCTGAAAGCGTCGTTGAATTTAGTCCAGCTCCAAGTTCAATCGTTGAAATTAAACAACTTGCTGCAATCGAATGTATGGATTCACGTGTCACTAATAAAAATATGTTACTAGTGAATGATGGTCAGGGAAGTTGCGTTTATATCGCCAATAATTTATCTCAATTAGGTTGGAATGTTGTTGTTATCACACCGAGTTGGATTGAGCGGGCGACAACGAAAATTTTCAATGATGGAATAATTAATATCAACTTATCTGATATTACTGAATCTGCGTTAAAGGATATTTTAATCACTAAGTCTGAATGGCAGTCGGTTATCTATTTACATCCAAAATCGGAAGTATTTGGTATTCAGTTTGAGACTCAATATAAAAAAGGATTACAACTTGCCTTTTTATTAGCGAAGTTAAGCAAGCTTAATCAGAATAATAATGAAACCCGATCATCATTTTTGGTGTTAACTCGCCAAGGTGGTGATTTTGCAACCAACAATATCGAGAAGAAATCTGATTTAGTACAAGGTGGTTTAGCCGGCTTAGTAAAAACACTTGACCATGAATGGGATAATGTTTTCTGCCGTATTATAGATATACCTTCTTTATATGCTGCCGACAGAGTTGCTAACTTGGTTATTCGAGAGCTAAACGATAAAAAAATTAGGCCTGTTGAGGTTGGATTTAATACAAAAGGGCGTTTAACCTTAGTCACTAAAAGCACTGATAGTTATTCACTAGATGCAGGAAACTCCATTGATAAAGACTCTGTGTTTCTCGTCAGTGGTGGCGCTAAAGGTGTGACGGCACATTGTGTAGTGGAGATTGCTAAACAATACCAATGTAAGTTTATTTTGTTGGGCCGCTCTGAGTATAAAGAAAATGAACAGAGTTGGGCTTCACCACATGATTCAGAAGACGCTTTGAAAAAAGCGGCTATGCAGTTTTTATTAGACAACGGTGAAAAGCCTAATCCTAAATGGATTAAAAGATTAGTAAGTGAAGTACTTTCTAATCGAGAAATCAGTCAAACATTACAAAAAATCGAAGATGAAGGTGCTATTGCTGTTTATATTTGTGCAGATGTGTGTGATAAAACCGAGCTTACAGAAGCTATCAAACCGATTTGTGAGAGATGGGGAACGATAACGGGAGTAATACATGGTGCTGGCGTATTAGCTGACAAATATATTGAACAAAAGACATTGCTTGAATTTGAACAAGTTTATAATACTAAAGTGGATGGTTTAGATGCGCTATTAGCTTGTTGCGATTTAGAACGATTGGATCATTTGGTTCTATTTTCTTCTGCTGCTGGTTTTTATGGCAATCCAGGCCAATCTGATTATGCGATTGCAAACGAAATTTTAAATAAAACAGCCTATCGTTTTAAGTCTTTGTATCCGAAATGCCAAGTATTAAGTTTCAACTGGGGACCATGGAACGGTGGAATGGTTACTCCAGAATTAAAACGCATGTTTGATGAGCGTGGGGTTTATATCATCCCCGTTCAATCAGGTGCGACGCTATTAGTGCATGAATTAACTGCGAACAATAATCGTTGTGTTCAAATCGTAGTAGGTACGGATATGTCTGGTAATAACAATAGCGAAGAAACTATTGAGAACAGTAGCTCTAAGCCATTATCAAGTAGTGTCGTGAAAGTGTTTAATACCGACAAGAGCTCTTTACTTAAAGATCATAAAATTGATGGTTTTCAAGTATTACCAACTGTCTGTGCTATTGCATGGATGCAAAATGTTTGTGAAGATCTTTATCCTGATTACAAATATCAAGGATTTGAAGAGTTCAAACTATTTAAAGGTATTGTTTTTGATGGTAGTCAGGCTAAAGAATTTTTAATTGACACTAAACTGGTTCAAGATTCTGAGGATTCATTGTGTGTAGAAGTACTAGTAAGTAGTGAAAAAGAGAAGGGCAAAACTTTCTTCCATTATCGCGCTTTAGTTAATTTATCAAATAAAAAACCTGAAATGTTAATTTATCAAGAATCTTTACCATCATTGGTGAAAACGGTATCTCCTGAGGTTTTGTCGCTTTATCGTGATGGAAGTTTATTCCACGGTGAAAAATTTCAAGGCATTAAGCACATTCATCAAATTAATGAAGCAGGAATGCTACTAGAGTGTGTCATTGACCAATCAGTTTTAAAATCTCAAGGTGAATTTTTACTTGTTGAAAATAATGTATTGGCTAATGATTTGGTTTATCAAGCATTGTTAACTTGGACTAGTAAATATATTGGTCAAAGTAGCTTACCGAGCAGTACAGATGCTTGGGAAGTATTTCGTGAAGTCAAAATAAATGAATATTTCTTTGTTAAGTTAACAATCTCTAAACAAGTTGGACAACGAGTTATTGGTGATTTGTTAATAATCGATAAAAATCACAATATCATCAGTAAAGTGACTGCAGCAGAAGTTACATGCAGTCCAACACTAAAAGATATATTCAAGGCTAATGCATAAAATGTTATCGGTGATAGGTTTAGATGTCAGTTTTGATACGGTAAAGGATATCGATGCATTCGATTATCACCTTTACCGTAATAAACCTATCACGCTGACAACAGAAAATAATGATAAACAAGCAGTTGATAATACAATAAGTTTAATTAATCGTTTACTCAGAAATTTTTACCATCTTGATGACAATCATCACAGCGAGGTGTCACTAAGTGGTGTGGTTATGTGCTCTGGTGTGGTTTCAAATATTGGTAAGCAAGAAAACGTTGAACCGGGTTCATATCAATCATTTAATCATACTCTGCAAGCACAGAGCCAAGACAAACTGAGCGTCACTTTTAGGAATAGGGCTAGTGAACTTAATGATGCTTTAGAGCAAGCCTCTAGATTGAGTGTTGAATCTCATTTACCCGTTGTTGTTGTATGCGAAAACCAACCCATTCTAGATGGAGTGGCTGCCTTATTGGTTTGTGATAAAGAGGTATTGAATGAAACTCAACTATCAACAAGTGTTCACTTTCATCAATATGCTGAAATAAATGTGTGCTCGTCAATTCCTTTATTGGATATTAAACAAAACCAAAATGACGTAAGCAAACATATTCAACAATTGTTATTCGATAATAAGTTAATCACTGAGCAGATTGAGTCTCTTTTCACTTATCAGCATGATAGATCCGCAATCTTTTCAAGAAGATTACATCACAATAGCTGTTTATCTGCTTATCAGGAAATGACCACTTTAAACAACAATGTGGATCCACAAATTAAAAGCAATTCAGCAAAAGCTATCCCAAGTACTTTGTTGTCAGAAGTCGATATTATTAAATTTGAATCTGAAAATTTTAATACCTTACTTTCATTGATCGCCGCGAGTTTATGTTTAGATCAACGTTATCGTTTAGGTTCGAAACAGGATCTTTTTAGTGAAGAAATAACGGCAGATATAGATAATATCGGCAAATCTAATTATTTTTATTGCTTATCTGACTCTACTAGTTATTTGCCTAATAAAGAGACATTACCTCGAAACATTTTACTCAGCCATTATTTAACTGGCACGGAATGTTTACCTTCTGATAAAACAGAGATGATAAATGACTCTCATCAGTTATTTTTATTGTCTGAAGCTAAAGATCAAAGCACTGTTACCAATGGCTTTTTAAAGCAGCAGAAAACAAAACCAGTGATCTTTACCGCATCGAGTATTAGTCAATTACTTGTTTCGTTACGACATGGGCTCGATCAATCGTCCTTTGATACGAGTAATCGCGTAGACTTCATTACATTATGTGAACAGCAATATCAGCAATATCAAGATCAGATAAAAGATAAAACCTTATTAGGGTTTTACTGTGTTGTGTTGGTGGCTTCTTGTTTAAACACCTTAGCCAATCAGATTCGGTCTGCAATTTCTGCAATTGAAAAAGAATGCGATGAAAGTGCAGATGTCGCAACTACGTCTGGTGTCATCAAGCCGTGGAAAACACCTGCAGGTAGTTATTTTAGTGGGCAATTGATAAATAAAGCTGAAATGCAACTTCCTTTAAGTTTTATCTACCCAGGGGTAGGTGCTTTGTACGTGGGGATGGGAAAAGACTTATTACGTTTATTTCCTGAATGCTTTGAGCATTTATTAAGTATTTCTGATGATTTAAATCATAGCTTGCAAGATCACTTAATAACACCGCGTTTATTATCGAAACCGAATTTCAACATGCTAGCTAAAAAAGAAAAACAATTAAGAGCTGAATTAGCCAATATTGCCGAAGCAGGAGTCAGCTATGCTTGTTTGTTAACGGCCATATTTCAGCATCAATTTCAGTTAAAGGCGACCTCTGCTGCAGGTTACAGTATGGGTGAAGTCAGTATGTTTGCGGCATTAGGTTGTTGGGATGCACCGCATGTCATGAGTCAGCGGTTACAAGAAAGTCCTATTTTCAAAGAACAGTTATCAGGTTCATTAAAGCGATTAGATAAAAACTGGAATGATGGTGAAACTGCACAATGGGAGTCGTATCACTTAAAAGCTGGGATAATGCAGGTTGAGCCATTACTTGCTCAGTTTCCAAAAGTTTATATCACTATCATCAATACACCAGAAAGTTTAGTGATTGCAGGAGAACCATCTCAATGTCTTGCATTAGCTAAGTGTTTGTTGCTACGTGCCATTGCACTAAATGTTCCTAATATTATTCATTGTCCATTGGCTAAAAGTGAATATGAGAATATGTTACAACTTTATTCACTGCCAGTTAAAGATAAAATCAGTTGTCAGTTTTTTTCTAGTTCATGTTATTTACCCGTTCCTATTACCGAAAAAGCCATTGCGGTAAGTATTAGTAAATGCCTAACAGAACAAGTAGATTTCCCTCGATTAATAGAAAAACTTGCTTCAACAGGTGAACGAGTTTTCATTGAAATGGGAGCCGGGAAATCGCTAAGCACTTGGGTTGAAAGAATATTAAAAGACAATCCTATATCGATTACTAGTTTATCGGTGAATCAAAAAAATTTAGATGATTACAGTGCTATTTTAAAAACCATTACACCACTAATCAGCCTTGGTTATCACATCAATTTACAGTCTTTTTTTAATGGTTCGCTTGTACGTCCCGTTAAACAAAGCACTGTTTCAGTCTTAGTATCATAGAGAGTATTTATGGAAAACATCGCCATTGTTGGTATCGCTAATTTATTTCCTGGTTCTAATGCTCCAGAAGCATTCTGGGAGCAATTATTACAACAAAAAGATAATAGAACCCAAATTACTGATCTCGAGTTAGGTGTGGATCCTACTGAATATTTAGGTAAAAAAGGTGAAAGTGACAAATATTATTGCCTTTATGGCGGTTATATTCGAGACTTTAGCTTTGATGCCTCTGAATATTTCACTGATGCTACGGCAAGCCATCTCTCTGTAAATGATTTAAATAAATTGGATGACTTGCATCAATGGTCTCTATATGTAACGAAATGTGCTTTACAGGATGCAGGATATTGGCAAAGTGAAAAACTACAAGATTGTGGATTAATCTTAGGTAATTTGTCTTTTCCCACTAAACAATCAAACCATCTTTTTTTAGATACCTATCGACATGTTGTTGAACTTGCCTTACAGCAAACTTTGCATAATGAATTAACTATTAATGCTTTTGCGGACCAGTTAAACGTTTCACCTGAAAATGCACTAGTAGCAGGTTATCCTGCAGCATTATTAGCTCAGGTGAATGGTCTAGGTGGGAGTTACTTTGCATTAGATGCTGCCTGTGCCTCATCCTGTTACAGCGTGAAATTAGCCTGTGATTATTTGCAAACAGGCAAAGCCAATATGATGTTAGCAGGTGCTGTTTCGGCTGCTGACTCTTTATTTGTTAATATGGGTTTTTCTATTTTTCAAGCCTTTCCTGAGAATAATCGTCATGCACCGTTTGATATAGATTCACAAGGACTTTTCGCTGCACAAGGTGCTGGGATGATGGTTCTAAAGCGACATAGTGATGCCATTAAAGACGGAGACCATGTTTATGCGGTTATTAAAGGTGGTGCTTTAACCAATGACGGTAAAGGTGAATTTGTTTTAAGCCCTAATAGTAAAGGGCAAGTTCTGGCTTATGAACAAGCTTATAAAAATGCACAGGTTGACCCGAAGTTTATCGATTATATCGAATGTCACGCAACAGGTACTCCAAAAGGTGATAAAGTTGAATTTAGCTCAATGGAGCAGTTTTTTAGTCAATATGAACACAAACCTTTATTAGGATCTGCTAAATCTAACCTTGGACATTTGTTAACCGCCGCGGGTATGCCTGCGATGACAAAAGCTATTTTTGCTTTAAATGAAAAAATCATTCCAGCAACAATTAATGTTGATAACGCAATTGTTACTGCACAAGGTTATTTCTCTGGCGATCAAATCCCTACTAGCAATGTGCAATGGCCTGAACATGATCATCAAGCGACTGCTGGGGTAAGTGTATTTGGTTTTGGTGGTAGTAACGCTCATATTGTATTGCAAGCAGGAGACACACCTTTCATTGAAAATGATCTGCAAGTAAATGACGTGCAAGGTTTATCGATAGTGGGCATGGACTGCCATTTTGGTTCAATTGATAATGTGACTGACTTTCAACAATTTTTAAACAACCGTGATATAGCCGAAAAAAATTGTTTTATGGACTTACCAGAACAGCGTTGGCAAGGTATTGACCAACAGAATTCTGTTTTGAACAAAGCTGGATTAAATAAAGCACCTAAAGGTAATTATATTAGTGAATTTGATATCGATTTTTTACGCTTTAAAATCCCACCCAATGATCAAGATAGTTTAATTCCACAACAATTGTTGATGATGAAAGTCGCCGATAATGCGGCTAAAGATGCAAAGTTAAGTGAAGGCTCGAATGTTGCTGTTTTAGTCGCAATGGGACTAGAGTTGGACTTGCACCAATATCGTGGCCGTGTAAATTTATTTTCCCAAATTAAACAAAGCTTTATCGACCAAGGTATTGAACTATCAGCAGATCAATTAACAGAACTGACTGAAATTAGTAAACAAAGTATTAATGAGCCAGCTCAATTGAATCAATATACAAGCTTTATTGGTAATATTATGGCTTCTAGAATATCTGCTTTATGGGACTTTAACGGACCCGCTTTTACCGTTTCTAGTGAAGAAAACTCAGTCTATCGTTGTGTTGATATTGCTGATAATCTGTTTAAAACCAGTGATGTTGAAGCAGTCATCATTGCCAGTGTTGATCTTGCTGGTAGTTTTGAGAACATTTCACTTAGACAGCGTTTTAATCCCGTGAGTGAAAATGCAGAAGTTCAAACTACACCTGATCAGCAATCACATTGGTTAGTTGGAGAAGGTGCTGGTGCGATAGTGTTAAAACCTAGAAATCATAAACAAATGGTTTCAGATGCTGCTGTATATGGTCAAATCGAATCTTGTGTGTTTTCACCTAATAGAGGGCAGCAAAGTAACGAACAAATTGCGAATCGTGCATTACAGCAAGCAGGTTTAAAAGTAGAACAGATATCTCAAGTTGAGTCTTTTGCTGCGGGTGATGAATTGCAATTAGCAACAGAGCAGCAGGCCTTATCAACCGTTTATGAAAATGCTCAGTTTGTATCATCCAAACAGCTAGTCGGACATCTATATAATGCTTCTGGAATGGTGAGCCTTATTGCAAGTGTATTAGCAACTAAACAATCAATCACTAAAGCAGGTGATGCGCCACGTTATGTTGCGATCAATGGTCTAGGTTTGGATAACAGTATTGCGCATTTAATAGTCTCCAATGTGAATGCGACTAAACAAGTCGGGTCTTTGGCTAGCAGTGATACATCGGTGGTTAAAAAGTTAAGTTTGATTAAAACGGTTAAATTAGGTGGAAAATCCATTTATGATTCAATTTGTTCTGAACGTAATAATCCAAATTTTCTTCAAGTGAAAGCACTGCTTAATAATAAATTTAATCCTGTCGAGATTCTAACCACTAGTGAAGCTAAGTCACTCGCTGTGCAAAGTAATGGTTTATTTGATAGTGTGAGCCGAGAAATCACTCAGCTCAATGAAACGCATCAAGCATTTTTACGTGCGAGATTTATTGCAGAGCAACAAATTGCAACGTTAATAAAATTACAGGCGCAAACTTCGATTGATAGTGATCTAAATGCAACTAATAACATTCATTTGCCACTAAGTGGTGTCGCTGTATCTTCAAATGTTGTTTCAATTCCTATCTACGGGCAAACGGGTTACATCTATCCTGATTTACGACTCACTGAGCAGTTCAATCAACCATCTAAGGTGATATTTGATACGCAAGCTTTGGTTGAATTTGCAGAAGGGGATATTGCTAAAGTGTTTGGGGATGAATATAAAATAATTGATAGTTACTCTCGTCGCGTTCGTTTACCAACCACTGATTATTTGTTAGTAAGTCGAGTCACAGAGCTTAATGCTAAAACGCATAAATTCACAAAAGCGTCGATGTTTACTGAATATGATATTCCATTAGATGCTCCATTTTTAATTGATGGGCAAATCCCTTGGTCAGTCTCTGTTGAATCTGGTCAATGTGATTTAATGTTAATCTCTTATATTGGTATCGATTTCCAAAACAAAGGAGAGCGGGTTTATCGTTTATTAGATTGTGAATTAACTTTCCTTGAAGAGATGGCGTTTGGTGGCGAAACATTACGTTATGAAATCCATATCGATTCTTATGCTAAAAATGGTGAGCAACTATTATTCTTCTTCCATTACGATTGTTTTGTTGGTGATAAAAAAGTACTGATCATGCGGAACGGTTGTGCAGGTTTCTTTACTGATGAAGAACTTGCAGACGGAAAAGGGGTGATTGCAACATCTACTGATAAAGCACAATTTGATGCAGCAGTTAAATCAACTTTCACACCATTAATTTTCAATGATAAGACACAATATAATTATCAAGATATGTTGAAATTAGTACATGGTGATATCAAAGGTTGTTTTGGTGATAATTATGATCAACAAGGTCGTAACCCCTCGTTAAAATTTTCATCTGAAAAATTCTTGATGATTGAACGAATTACCAACATTGATAAAAATGGCGGTCATTGGGGACTAGGTCTTTTAGAAGGACAAAAAGATCTTGCTCCTGAACATTGGTATTTCCCATGTCATTTTAAAGATGATCAAGTAATGGCTGGTTCATTAATGTCTGAAGGTTGTGGCCAGATGGCGATGTTCTTTATGCTTTGGTTGGGCATGAACGGACAGACCAATAATGCTCGTTTTCAACCCATGGCTGGCGAAGCACAAACAGTCCGTTGTCGAGGTCAAGTAACTCCACAACACAATACTTTAACTTATCGCATGGAAGTGACAGATATCGGTATGTTACCAAGGCCTTTCATCAAAGCGAATATTGATATTATTCTTGATGGTAAAGTGGTGGTTGATTTTAAAAACTTATGTATGGAAATTAAAGAACAAGATCAAGCTAGCCCATACCCTGTTACCTTACCGAATAACGTTGTTTTGATTGATGATGTTAATAAGAACACTCAAACAATAGATAATAATATTGCAGAGCAATTATCACAGGTTGAAGTCATCAATGAGACTCCTCTTGCTTCAGAAGAAGAGCTTCAAGTTATTGATGAACGTGGTATTAGACCATTTATGCATTCTGAAAGACCTTTAATGCGTGTTGAGTCAGATTTTACAGCACCAACAAATAAAGGCGTGATACCTATTCAGCACTTTGTGGCACCTATGATTAAAGGTCAAAATAGAATACCAGATACAGTACCTTTTACTCCTTGGCACTTATTTGAATTTGCAACGGGTGATATTAGCAATTGTTTTGGTAATGACTTTGATGTTTATAAGGGCAGAACGCCCCCTAGAACGCCTTGTGGTGATTTGCAGGTCGTAACGCGTGTGGTAGACGTTAAAGGCCAGCGTATGGACTTTAAATCACCTTCTAGTTGTATTGCAGAATATGTTGTTCCAGAAGATGCATGGTATTTTACTAAAAACAGTAGCGAAGACTGGATGCCATATTCTTTGTTAATGGAAATTGCATTACAGCCAAATGGTTTCATTTCAGCCTATATGGGAACGACTTTAAAATATCCTGATAAAGATCTTTATTTCCGTAATTTAGATGGGCATGGAGAATTAATTAAGAATATAGATTTACGTGGTAAAACCATTGTTAATAAATCAGTTTTATTATCGACAAGTATGGCGGGTGGGGCGATTATACAAACCTTTAGTTTTGACTTAAGTGTTGATGGTGAAACTATCTATCATGGTGGCGCTGTGTTTGGTTATTTCAGTGCCGAATCGTTAACTAATCAATTAGGTATCGATAATGGGCAAGTGACTCAACCTTGGTTCGTTAATAATGATACTTCTTATGAAAATATTAAGATTATTGATTTAGGAGATACCGCTTTATCATTCTATGAGCAACAACCTGAGAAACCGGGATATCGATTGGCTGGTGGGCAATTAAATTTTGTCGATAAAGTTTGCATTGTAGAAGGTGGCGGTGACCATGGCGTTGCTTATATCTATGGAGAACGCACCATTGACCCAAGTGATTGGTTCTTCAGATACCATTTCCACCAAGATCCTGTTATGCCAGGTTCATTAGGTGTCGAAGCGATCATTGAATTATTACAATGTTATGCATTAAGTAACGATTTAGGTAAGCAATTTATTAATCCTCGATTCGTTGCTTCAACAACAAAAGTATTGTGGAAATATCGTGGTCAAATTACGCCGTTGAATGAGCAAATGAGTTTAGATGTGCATCTGACAAACATTATTATTACTGACTCTGAAGTTCGGTTAGTAGGGGATGCTAACCTATCTAAAGATGGTTTACGTATTTATCAAGTAAAAGATATTGTACTCAGTATTGTTGAAGCTTAAAGAGAATTCCAATGACAAAACACATAAATAAAACACTTATTGAAATCAACAAAGCCAATATTGATTGGAGTTGGCAAGTCGAAGTTCCTGAATTAAAAAACGATGAACAAAGTATTAAACAAGCATTATTGTCGATAGATAAACCTCTTTATCTTGCCGATAAAGACGGGCATTTAAGTGTTTGTCATCAATTAGCAACGACCAAAGCAGAAGAATTAACATCTGTGCTTGGTTTTGCACAAGCAATTAAAGCAGAAGATCTCGGCTGCGATGAATTTAAAAAAGCTCATGGTGTTAAATATGCCTATCACGGCGGTGCAATGGCTAATGCAATCGCCTCAGTTGAATTAGTGATTGCATTAGGGCAAGCAGGTTTTTTATGCTCATTTGGCGCTGCAGGATTAATTCCTGATGTTATTGAAGATTCTATTAAACGTATTCAAAGGGCATTACCTAATGGGCCTTTTGCTGTTAATTTGATTCATGCCCCAAGTGAAGAAGCATTAGAGTCAGGTGCAGTAGAGCGGTTTTTGAAACTCGGTGTGCGTACAGTTGAAGCCTCTGCATTTTTGGGCTTAACTGAGCATATTGTCTATTATCGGGTGGCAGGATTGTCACAGAATGCTGACGGCTCGATTAATATTCAAAATAAGGTGATTGCAAAAATTTCACGCACGGAAGTCGCTGAAAAGTTCATGTCACCAGCCCCACAAAAAATCCTAGATAAGCTGCTCGCGGCAGGAAAAATAAGTGCACTTCAGGCAGAACTTGCCTTACAAGTACCTATGGCAGATGATATTACCGCCGAAGCTGATTCTGGTGGACATACAGATAACCGTCCATTTTTAACCTTGTTGCCTACTATTATTCAACTGCGAGACCAAATTCAATCTAAATATAACTATGTGGTACCGCTTCGTGTTGGTGCGGGTGGCGGTATTGGAACACCAGAATCGACTCTGGCTGCATTTAATATGGGTGCGGCGTATATTGTATTAGGTTCTGTAAATCAAGCATGTATTGAAGCAGGAGCATCAGAACATACAAGAAAATTGTTAGCTAATGTTGAAATGGCAGACGTTACCATGGCTCCTGCTGCAGATATGTTTGAAATGGGGGTAAAACTACAAGTAGTAAAACGTGGTTCGATGTTTGCTATGCGTGCTAACAAACTTTATGAGTTATATAGCAGTTACCCCAGTATTGAAGCTATTCCAGTTATGGAGCGCGAAAAAGTTGAGAAACAAATATTTCGTCAAAACTTAGATCAAGTATGGGAAACCACGATGGCTTTTTTCCATGAGCGGGATCCTGAAATGTTAGCAAGAGTTAAAGATGATCCGAAACGTAAAATGGCTTTAATATTCCGTTGGTATTTAGGTCTTTCTTCCCGTTGGTCAAATATAGGTGAAAAAGGACGTGAAATGGATTATCAAATTTGGGCCGGCCCTAGTTTAGGTGCATTTAATAGTTGGGTTAAAAACAGCTATTTAGCTGATTTTGATCAACGCAAAGCGGTAGATGTAGCGTTACACCTTTTAACTGGAGCGGCTTATTTAGTGCGTGTTAACCAACTTAAATACCAAGGTGTTTCAATAGATAGTGGTTTATTAAGTTATCGACCTGAAAAAAGATTGTACAGTTGAATAATGATAAAAAGAAGATATTTGCCGTAATTAACGGCTTTATTAAGTATGAGTAATGATAAGGTAAAAATGACTGTTAAAAAACAGAATAATCCATTATATGGTTTGAAACTTGAAGTGTTATTGACTGAAATTTCTGAGCACTATACATGGCCTGGGTTGAGTGAAGCTCTACGTATTGATCGCTTTGATTTTCACACCGGTATGAAATCTACCTGTAAGTTTTTACGCAATAATCAATGGGCGCGTGAGAAAGTAGAAACATTTTATTTACACGAATTTAAAGCTTATCCTTATCCAGAACCTAAATTACTTGCTAAACCTCCTCGTGATCGACACATTCCAGAAGGTCAAATGGAAGGGGAACCTGCGAATATTACTGAAGCTTTGATTAATAGGGTTGATATTGCATGTAAATATCGGGTTTATGAAAAACTGGATGTGATTAAAAATGAGCCTGCTTATGACCCGTCTAATCCTTGGGGAATTAAATAAGAATTAGAATTCCTAAGGAATAAAAAATGTTTTTAACGTTGAATGTTAATTTTTTTGCTGAGCTATCTGTTTCTCGTTTGTACGAAATACTCAAGCTTCGTCAAGATGTGTTTTTATTAGAACAATCTTGCTTATATGCTGATTTGGATGATCTTGATCAGAAGGCTTTACATATCTTATTGATATCAGAAGAAGATGATAACCTGTTAGCTTATTGTAGAATATTACCAGCGGGAACGAAATTTTCAGATGTCTCAATTGGTCGACTTGCTGTGAGTGACAATGAACGAAAAAAAGGTTACGCAAAACAAGTAATGCAAAAAGCTATCGACTTTATAGCGGAAGAGATGCAGGCAAGTAAGGTTAAAATATCAGCTCAATATTATCTGTACTCATTTTATGAATCATTTGGCTTTAAGGCTGTTTCTGAACCTTTTGATGAAGATGGCATTAAGCACATAGAAATGGAGCTAACCAATATGGATGCAATAAGTTATAACAGCCATCATGAAAGTGGCTTATGATTACTTTAATTAACTATTATAATCTAGTTGATATAAACGATTGATTTACTTTTAGGAATAATAAAATGTCTGTTGAATTGCAACGTAATAACCCACTTCATGGATTAAAAACTGAAACGCTGTTAACTGAATTAGTAGAACATTATGGTTGGAAAATATTATACGCAGCAACACGTTTTAAGTGTTTTGATATAAATCCAAGTATTAAAGGAAGTCTTAAGTTTTTGCAAAAAACAGAATGGGCACGTTTAAAATTAGAGAGCTTTTATTTATATCGTTTTAAGCGTATGCCCAAGCCAAATGAGGCTGAATTTAATTTAGCACCTAGAGAACGTGGTTTTGAAAATGGTATTGTTCCTTTATCGCCAATGAAATTAACCATAGAATCGATTGAATTATCTCAAGCTAAAGCAGCTTCAGCATTCCAAGAGCGGCAAAGTGAGCAACGACATAGGAATCATTCTAGGCAGCGAAATGAAAATGCGACTAAGCATCCAATGAGAGAAAACAAAAAGGCTGCTTCAAGTTCAAGTAAAGAAGAACCTAAATATGATCCAAACAATCCTTGGAATATTTAAACTTTTTCGAACAGTACGAATTACAAAAAGATTAAGCATGTGATTTCAATTTTTAGTAGAAAAAGTATGCATAAAAAAGGTTATCAGTTTCAAACTAATACCAATTGTAGTAAGTATGTGATCTAAATTTTTGCACAGAAAAAACAATTCAATTCGAGGCGTAAATTGACGTAAATGGTTATTCCCTTTACGAAATTTACAACGAAGCAGTGAGTTGTTTTAGCCAGTTAAATAGATCCGCTATTTACTTCGATTGGTATAATAACCATTTTTATTTAGTTTACCAAACTAACCCTGTTCTCAATTCATAGCGGCGGTCACTTTGGTCTTTATATTCAGGTCCAAGTTGTTCTTCAAAGGTAGAAAAACCAATTTGAATGATGCTAGCGGTAACGGTAAAGCCCGCTGTATAAGCTCCTTGATAGAGACCAGCGGCTAATTCTAGCGATGACCATGTGTTATCATAAATCAATGCTGATGCACCGAAACGAATTCTTTTAACAAAGTCCGTATCGTCGATATCTGTATAAGAGACACTATCACCGTTATCTAATGTATAAGTTCGAGTTTGATTTGCATTAAATAAATCAACATAGTCCAGAGCAATGACGGTTTTCTTGATGAAATTAATTTTAGGTTGTATTGCTGTTCCTAAGTTGACAGTCATTGGTTGATAGCCATAATGTTTATCGAAGTTTAGTCCGCCAATATTTAGGATACTAATACCAATAGAAGGATTTAAGTAAGACTTGAATTGATAAATTGCACCTAAATCGGCACCAAGAGCAGTGCCATTACTCTCCATTTTATCGCGAATATTATCACCAAGGTTGTTATAATCCACTAATTCACTAGGAGTGATAGTTCCTTCATAAGACTGTTGTGAAATAAGTTTTAAGCCCAAACCTAAGGACAGATCTCCTACTTGGTTTGGTTCAAAAGTATAACTAAATGCAGTTGTCAAACCACCATAGGCTCTCGCTTGAACTTCTAGAAATTCAAAACTATTTGGATGAGGTGTAATATTAGCATCTACAGCACTTAACAAACCTACAGACCAAGCGAATTTACCATGGTTATTAGTTAATGATGAGTAATTGGACAAATCAAAATGAACAGTTTGACCTGCATAATTTTCAATGACAGCTACGATTTCTTCTTCGTCCTCGCTTTCTATAGCATCATTTAAATCACTGAATAAAGATTCGCTGTCGCTGCTAATACCTGTTTGGATACCTAATAATTCAACCACCATTCCGTGTTCATTGCTAACTTGAGAGATACCTGCGGGGTTAGCAAATAATGAAGTACTATAACCTCCTGCTGCAACATTAGCCCCACCCATTGCCATAATTCTTTGATCTTTATATAGATAACTCATCTCAGTTGCTTGTGTCGTGCTAATCGAGAATGCAGTTATTCCAGTAATGGCTACCATCTTTAGTGTGTTCATGTTAATTCCTTTTTATTCTCGACTAGTTATTGTTGTTAAGGTAACTAATAATGTCATCCATAGTAAAGCATGGTTCTTCTGAGTCTGTATCACACCCATCAGCATTTATTTCTGTTTTAAAATCGTTAATAGCCTGTTGTATATCACTATCATTAGTACCATCTTCAATAAAAATCTGCTCGATGTTACTAAAACCATCATTCAACGCATCTAACACAAATTCATTAACAGAAAGGTCATCTTCATTTTCGCTAGGGCATACATAACAGGTGCTTTCACTAACGTCATCACAGGATGTGAAATCAGTCGTGCAGTAATTTTGGGTGAAAACAATATTGCTGGTATTTGTACCTGTGTCAGTATCGGCAGTAATTGCCTGTAAAAAATATTCAGTGCCTGTTGGACTAGTCACTGTTAAGTTTTCGTATATTTTGTTTATACCTGATGAATTACTAAATGTGACTGATTCTGAAGAGTCGACTGAAACAGAATCATCGCAAGCGAAAACAGGAGCAGTGCTATTATCTACTGTGTAAGCCACAGTATATTGCAAAGCACAAGTAGAACGTTGCATGGCTTCTGAGTCCCCATTTTCCCACTCTTCTCCATCACTCAAATAATCTACCGCAAGTGCTGCTCTGGTGATATCTACCATCCCTATGATTAAACATATACCTGTCTCAGTTGTTGTTTTATCATCAATATTCACGCATGAATCACCTAAGAATTCATCAAAATATTGTAGTGTTGTTTTTAGAGTGTAGAAGCTATCGTCATTTTTAATGGCTCCAATTTGGGTTGTAAATTCATCAAAACCATCATCCCCATCAGAGTTTTCTAGTAAAACATTGATCATATCTGGTATTGAGTAACCAGATTTACCTAAATAAGCAGTAGCTAAATCTACTAAATATTCATTATTAGAGTAACTATCTTGACAAGCTTGGGTATTAAGTTTGCTGATTGCGGTATCAAAGTTTTCATTATCTAAATCTTGTTGGACGTAATAACTACAATTATCAGTTTTGGTTGTATCTTGACAACCTGATATTAATGTAAGGCTTGTAATGAGTGTTAAAAGTATAGAGGGGCGCATGTGATAATCCTTTTCCGATTTGACTAGCAGTCTGTTGCTAGTAGGTAATTCATTTAATTGTAGAATAAAAAAAAATATTTATTCTTAAATATCATCCCAATGATGTTTATTTGTTTTATCTTAGTTGTGCCATGATTTATTTGTTTGAATATCTTGGCATGAAATAGAAATTGTCTACGTTAATTTACGTTTGAGATTTAAAATTTGCTTGATCAGTTGGGATTTCTCTAATTTTGCTAATTCAGTGATTTGTAAACTATCACTTAGGATCGATTCAGCTTGGGATTCATCACTCTCTGTCGTCATTAACATAGTTGTTTTTGAGAGTTGTTGTTGCAGTGTAATATTTTCTTCTTTCAAATCGTTTACTTGTTGTTGAAGCTTTTCAATTGTTTTGAAACTGCTTCCTGCATTAAATATTATTAGCTCTAAGGTTTTATTAATTGGTGCATGTTGTGCGATTTGCTTTAATTGATCACCGGCTTTAATAGAAAGATTGAAAGTATATAACTTTTTACCGTTATCGCTGTCTCGTGATTTTTTACTTCTCCAAGCTTTAAACATTTTATTTCGTAATTCACGACCCTCAGCTGTTGTTTCTAATATCTGACAAAGTTGCTTAAATTGAGTTTCATCTAAATGTTCAAGATCTAAATCACTACCATTAGTTAATTCTGTAAATAACTCAGCTTTTGGCATTAAATAATTTTTTACCCAATTAAAGTTTGAATCATTGCATTCAAAACTGGCTGGGATATCAACTGTGATCATTAAAGACTCCTTTCTCTCAATTAGACACGCATGTAAATTTTTAATATATAACACAAGCTCGATGATATTGATGTTACTGTTATGGCCATTAAATTTTATTTTGTTTCGTTTTCTATCAACCACATCTTAAATTGCTTTTTCTCCTCCGTTGTGGCGCGTTGATAGTGAGCAATTAATGATGTTGTTGAAGAGGGAGTATCTTCTTTAGTGATAACGTTTTGTTTATTATATTCTTCAATTAATTTTTCGATGTCACTAAATGGCATGATTCCATTTCCAATCAATTGAGATGATTGATTAACCTTATATTCACCTTCATTATTGATAATAAACCAAGAAAGTCCATTTGCAATTTGTTCATCTGCTTGCCTTTCATTGGTTATTTTATTAGTACTAATTGTTGTATTTCCACTTACATTAACGTTGAAAATGTAAGGGGCGCTATCTATAAAATCTTGGTTACCGAAAGAGTTAATATATTTTGCGACAATTTGATGTTCTCCATCTTCTACTTCAATTTTATTTTTTCCAAAAAAAGATGTTTTAATTTTAACACCATTAACAGCTAAAATCGTAACATCGTCATTTGGTATAAGCTCACTCGACATAGTAAATGGAGATACAGTTAACGCTAAAATTAATATCGTAAATTTCATGATTGATCCAAATTAATAGGTGATATGTTTACTTAAGAATAATATGACAGAACATTGAGTCCATTGATATTAAGATCTGTGATCTATGGTTTATTTTTTAAAGTTGATGTTTCAAGTGTACAAAAACGAGTCATTTTTTCATGCCGTGTTTGATAAGAAAGGAATTACAACATATTGTATTTATGATGTTTAGAACGACAGAGATAACGACTTAATTGAGTCCCATCTACTATGAGTTAATTTATAAAGGTATATTTTCAAAAGTGTATTGAGTCGTTACAATTTTTTCATACTATTTATAGCGACAAATAATGCATTAATATTAAATGATATTTGCTATTAAACTGCAAATATCATTGCAAAATTTAGAGTTAGTAGATTATACCAATTGTAGTAAGTAAAATAGATCAGCTATTTACTTCGATTGCTATTAATTAAAGTTTCTTTTTTTGTTGCCGATAATCTTTAATAATCATCTAATCAGGGAGAATTAATATGGATATGAATGTTGTAGGCAGTGTGCTAACTGAGCAAACAAAAATTAATACACTTGAAAAAGTAAATGTGAGTTTATTAAAGGAAAGCAACAAGCAAGCAGAGCAGAAGGCAGCTCAATTAATAGACTCAATTCCACCTATGCCAGAAGGTAATAAAGGAAAAAATATTGATACGCATGTTTAAAATTCGTCGCACTCATCATTAGTCCCGTTATTGTTCAAGGTGTTTTGTTCAGTCCTTAGCTTGGATTACAAATTAAGGCCTAACATGGGGACAATGGCTAGTCTTTATTGAAGGTTGCAGCAGCATTGGTTTTCAGCTAACTACT
>JAOFNL010000010.1 GCA_028041985.1 Psychromonas sp.
ACAATTAACTGTTATCTTTGTTAAATCTTAGTTAAAAGAGTTAATTAAAATGAATAAATGTACATCAATTGTTTCTCGAGCTTTCAGTGCATTACTGATTTGTTCGTTCATCGTAGGCTGCGGAGAATCATCAACTGATACAGATGATAGCAGTTCAACCATCACGGAAGAGATAACAGAAACGGAAGAAACCACTGAAACTGAGGAAACTATCGCATTAACCGTTGATGCAGGTAGTGACCAAACTGTTGATTCAGGTGAAACTGTCACACTTACAGCGACAATAAGTGATTCTTCAGCAACAGTAACATGGAGCCAAACATCTGGTACTAATGTTACCTTGAGTGATACCTCATCATCTACAACCACTTTTATTGCGCCAACATTGACGGATGAAGAAACACTTATTTTTGAAATTGCAGTCTATGACGGTTCTGACACGGTGACTAGCGATGTCGCCGTTACGGTTGCAGCAGCTACGACTTCAACAGACAGCGTATGGATTATCAATGAAACCGATGCACGATCGACCAATATTACCGATTCATCTACTGGTGAAGGCGTTTTAGTTGATGTTCAATCTGTCACAGAAGAAACCATTGATGACGTGACATATACCCTTGTTACAACACAAGGTATCCCTGAATACGATGTCACTATCACACAAGATATCATTGATGCATTGAATTCTCGCCCTCGCGCGGATGAAGATTTAGACGGTGGGACAACATCAGCACAAGTGGGCGATATCGTTGAATTTGGTGAAGACATTGGTTATATCAGCACCGGTGATAACTGTGAAACAACTGGTGGTTATGGTTACTGGCCTCAAGGCCCTGCTTGCCCACAAGCAGATGCTCGTGAAGTTTATTTTCCTGTAGCACCTGTCGCAACAACAGAAGTGTGTGAAAATGGTTTAGGTAAAATCGGTTTATTTGTAAATGGTTCATCTATTTATAACTGGGGTGATGGCATGAGCTACAACAGTGATGGTTCATGGCAGAATCTTGCACCTGTTGCAGAACAATATGATGTAGATATTTGTGGTGGTCACTCTGCAGGTGGCGATTATCATCATCATTTTTATACTAGTTGTTTAGCAGATTTATTAGGTGATACTGGTGATAGTCACTCGCCTCTATATGGCTATGCTGCTGATGGCTACCCTATTTATGGCCCTTGGCAAAGCAATGGTGAATTGGCAGTCAGTTCATGGCAAGTACGTGATTACACATCAGGTTCAGATACTGGATGTTCAGATTCAGCACGAAGCTGTGAACTCGTAGACCCATACGATACATCGGCTGGGACAGTAAATGTCACATCTGGCCCTAGTTTTACTGATGAAGTCAGTACATTATCAGGTAACACCTTAATTGCTTATAACGGTTATTATTACGAAGACCATTACTGGAATAGTGATTTAACCGCTTTAGGTGGCGTTTATTTAGATCAGTATAATGGTCATACTGATAGTACTCGTGGCTATCATTATCACATAACCTTATCTGAAAGTGATGGTACTTTTACCCCAGCTTTTCCTTATATGGTCGGGTTACGTTTTGCAGGGCAACTGCAAGATAACGCTGTTGCTTCTTGTGCAAGTGACACAACAACGACAACACCTCCTGGTGTTGGTGGCCCACGAACTTAATCAAAAAGACTAAAAGGTATTCTCTGAATGCGATTAAAAACATCCATCTTATTCGTATTGATGAGTGGTTTATTCAGTGCATTGGCTTTTTCAGCCAGCACTGAAATTCACCAACATAAATCAATAGAAATACAATCTGACACCCCTATTCCTAAAATCGAATTAACAGCATTTAGGGATTCTATGGATGGTGTTAATATTCATATAGAAGTAGCAAACTATGTACTCAATGCTCCCGATACCGCGATTGATACATTAACAACAAAAAATGGTTACTTGAATGGGCATGCTCATGTATTTGTAAACGGCACAAAACGTCAACGTTTATATGGTAATGATATTCACATTCCAAATAGTTGGTTACAACATGGCGTTAATCAAGTTGCGATTTCACTGAATAGTCATCAACATGATAATTGGACTAAGAATAAGCAAAATATTGTCGGATCCATATTTTTCGATTTAGAGAAAGATGAGTTAGTGCTACATAATTTCACTTCTCAACCAATTGAAAATAAACATGCTCATCATTAGTTGAACCTGCCTTATATTGCCTCTACTTGAGGCAATATTTTTTACCCTATTCCCACCTCATCACAGATTAAATTAATCTGACACACAAATAAAAGAATGGGTTTAATTAGTATCAAAAATAGCGTTCCATTGTGATTTTCAACTAATTCTACTTTCCATCTATCACCATCGTCATTTTTCTACTAACATAGCTTGCATCGGATAGGAACATTTCCCCTTTCTTAACTTAATACTGAGTAGTGAATGGAAGTTGAATTAATAGAAATTAAAGACTTTATTAGTCAATACCCCCCTTTTAATCAGCTGCCTGAAAAAGATCTAATCGCCGTCGTACAAAGTGTAGAAATATCTTATTATCGGGCTAATAGCAGTATTATCGATTTCAAAGACTCGATTAATGAGCTTTACATGATACGCAGTGGTGTAGTCGAAATTTATAGACGTAATGGCGATCTTTATAATCGCTTAGACCAAGGAAAATTATTTGGTCAAATGGGGTTGCTCACCAACAATAAAGTGCGTTTTCCAGCAAAGGCGATCAAAGACACACTTTTATACTGTATTCCAGAAACTGTATTTTATGACTTGTGCGATCGCTTTGATAGTTTTGCAGATTTTGTAGAAGCAGAAGATAGTACTCGTCTCAAGCAAGCTGTAGAAAGCAAGAGTGACGATGCCAATAACCTGACTACTTCAAAAGTTAAAAAATTACTCACACGTGAACCAGTCATATTACCTAAAACGACAACCATTCAATCTGTCGCTCAAATTATGGCGGAAGAAAATGTATCAGCCGTACTCATTGATGACCCAGATATAAAGGATAACGATGGTACTAGTTTTGTTGGCGTGATCACCCAGCATGACCTATGTGCTAAAGTCGTTGCATCAGGGTTAAACGTCACATTGCCTGTCTCTGAAATAATGTCTACGGAGCTTATTTCGTTAAACCATAATGCTTATATTTTTGAAGCCATGTTGTTAATGCTTCGCTACAACATCCACCATCTACCTATTCTCAAAAATAAACAGCCGATTGGCTTTATTGAAGTTTCAGATATTATCCGTTATGAATCACAAAATAGTCTGTTATTTGTGAGCAGTATATTCCAGCAACAAACAATCGAAGAGTTAGCTTTATTATCAGGACAATTAAAAGACTGCTTTTTACGCATGGTGAATGAAGATGCTAACTCACACATGGTTGGCAGTGCAATGTCAGGTATTGGCCGCAGTTTTAAGCAGCGCTTACTAGAGCTTGCAGAAGAAAAGTTAGGGCCCCCACCTATTACCTACTGTTTTATCGCATTAGGCTCAATGGCACGAGATGAACAGTTATTAGTAACAGATCAAGATAATGCGTTAATCCTCGATGATAGCTATGATATTGACCTTCACGAATCTTACTTTAAACAGTTATCAGCTTTTGTATGTGATGGTTTAGCGGCCTGTGGTTATGCTTATTGTACAGGCAATATTATGGCAACGAATCCTGAGTACCGTAAAACGCAGACGCAATGGGAAACCTGTTTTGCAGATTGGATAGATGATCCTAATCCTAAAGCCTTATTAAACTGTAATATATTCTTCGATCTCATCGGAGTATATGGACGGGTAAAATGGGCAGAGCAATTAAATGCATTTATCAACCGCCGCGCTAAAAAGAACAATCGTTTCCTTGCATGTCTCGCACGAAATGCCTTGAATAGAAAACCCCCTTTAGGTTTCTTTAAAGACTTTGTAATGGAAAATGATGGTCAACATAATAACTCCATCAACCTTAAACGACGCGGTACAGCACCGCTAGCTGACTTGATACGAGTCCATGCTTTAGCGATTGGCTCTCAATCGCAAAATTCCTTTGAACGCTTAGATGATATTATCGAAGCAGGCATTTTACCAAAATCAAAAGGTGAAGATTTACAACATGCAATGGAATTAATCTCCCTAGTTAGATTACGGCATCAAGCGTTAGATGTGGAATCAGGTATTGAGCCAGATAATAATATTGAACCTGAAAATATGTCTGACTTTGAAAGACGTAATCTCAAAGATGCTTTCTTAGTATTAAGTAATGCGCAGAACTTTTTAAAATATCGTTACAATTCACACGGGCTTTAAGGGTAATCATGCATAACTTTACCAATAAAGAGATCTTAAACTGGGCTGCTTTTTTAAAGGTCAAAGAGAAAGAAAGCCAAGATCAACGTTTAAAAAAATTTTACCAAGCAGGCACTTATCATGATGAAACAAGGATAAGTGATATAGAGTTTGTCGCTTTGGATTTTGAAACAACGGGACTAGATCCAACACATAATAGTATTATCAGCATTGGTTTAGTACCTTTTAATTTAAAAAGAATATTCTGCAAACAAGCCAAAAAGTGGTATGTCACGCCACAAGATAAACTAGAAGAAAACTCTATTGTCATTCATGGCATTACTCATTCTGACCTAAAAGGAGCACCAGATCTAAGGCGTATTTTAGAACAATTATTAAATGAGTTAGCGGGTAAGGTCGTAGTTGTTCATTATCGCCGTATTGAACGTGATTTTCTTGACCTTAATTTACGTGCATTAATCAATGAAGGCATCATTTTTCCTGTGGTTGATACCATGCAAATTGAAGCTGATATACAAAAGAAAAACAATAAAGGTTTTTTAAGTTGGTTAACAAATAAAAAAATTCCCTCAATACGATTAGCTAATAGTCGACTTCGTTACAACCTTCCTTGTTATGCACCACATGATGCATTAACTGATGCAATGGCAACTGCAGAGTTATTTCAAGCACAGATTAGTTATCACTTTGAATCAGACACTGCGATTAAAGCGTTATGGTTATAAAATTAATACCACACAAATCTTCTTTCCTAGAAACATTAAACATTTAAATTTCCTACTGGTACAAAACCCCTTTTAAGGATTATTAATAAATTAAAACCAATTAAGCTTGCCTATAGGGAGCCTTAAATAACATTAAATTATTTATAGTGCAATAATCCCTTAAAGGTTTACAATGAAACATATCAACAATAAAACATCTTTTAGGGGTTTTTATGGAGTTTGGAAGTTTAACAGTTCATGCTATTGCAGAAGAACTAGGCGATAGAATCAAAACAGCTCGTCTCAATGCTAACCTGACACAAAAAGCATTAGCAAAAAAAGGAGGGGTATCTCTTAAAGCCATCACCAATGCAGAAAAAGGGAAATCAACACTTGAATCTGTAATAGCAATACTTATAGCACTTGACATGACAGAGCAGTTAAATTTATTTATACCTAAGCAGGAAATATCTCCTGTGCAGTTAATTGAATTAAAAGGGAAAGAACGTAAAAGAGCAACAAGTCCTAGCAAACATACAACACAGAATAAGGACATTCCTAAATGGTAACTGAAGTCATAAAGGTTAAATACAAAGAACACGATCTAGGCGCAGTCAGCTACAATACAAAAACTCAAATTGGCGCCTTTGAATATTTCCCTGAATTTATTAAAACAGGCATTGAACTATCACCCATTAAAATGCCACTAGCTAAAAGGATCTATTCATTTCCTCAGATAGATCCTGATACTTTTAAAGGGTTGCCTGGACTGATAGCTGATTCACTGCCCGATGATTTTGGTAATGCAGTGATGAACGCATGGATAGCTAGCCAAGGTAAATCAACAACCGATATTAGTCCGTTACAACGACTACAATTTACTGGTACACGAGGAATGGGAGCCTTAAGCTACTCACCTGCTACAAAAAGAAAAAACCTCAATGCCTCACACCCAATCCACATTGAATCGCTTGTTTCAATTGCACAAGAAGTATTAGATAAACGAACAAAATTTAACGTAAATCTAAATAATAATGGTCAAGAAGACCAGCAAGCGATGATGTCACTCATGTCAGTAGGAATGAGCGCTGGTGGAGCAAGACCAAAAGCCGTACTAGCCTTCAATAAAACCTTCACACAGGTACGTTCAGGTCAAACTGATGTGCCGAATGGTTTTAAACACTACCTTATGAAGTTTGATGGGGTCAGCGAACATAATAAAAACCAAGAGACTTTTGGTGACCCTATGGGCTATGGCGCAATGGAGTACACCTACTATTTATTAGCAAAAGAGTGCGGAATCGATATGATGCCTTGTCACCTAATTAATGAAGGTAAACGCAGGCATTTCATCACAGAAAGGTTTGATCGTAACGGAAACGATAAAATACATGTACAAACACTCAACGGGCTTGAGCATGTGAGTTATAAAAAAATAGGCTCTTATTCTTATGCAGAATTATTTAATACAGCAAGAAAACTAAACCTCACACCTGAGGATGCGATGCAGTTATTTAAACGTATGGTATTTAATGTCATTGCTAGAAATCATGATGATCATGCTAAAAACTTTGGTTTTTTATTAGATGAGAATAATAAATGGCAATTAGCTCCTGCCTACGACCTCGCATATAGCTACAAACCCAATAGCCATTGGGTAAGCAAACATTGGATGACCTTAAACGGAAAACAAGATAATTTCACACGAGAAGACTTTTATGCTTTTGAAAAACTAAGCCCCATTTTCAACAAACGAAAAATAGATGAGGTGCTAAACCAAACCATCGAAGCAGTATCACGTTGGGACAAACTAGCTGTAGAACAAGAAGTACCAAACTCACTAATAAAAGAAGTTAGTCAAAATCTAAGAATAAATTTGTAACCAGCTCATTTAACGAAAACCTAATCGAATGTAGATTAACAAAATAAAGGGCCGATATGATTAATCGGCCTTTCACTTTTTCATTTCAAATAACAGTTAGAACGATAAACCGTAGGTATTAACCTTTTCTCGGTTCTGTTCTCATCCCCATTATCAAACTAACGCACATAACTAACAATATAATTGTAAATGGTAATGCCGTTGAAATTGCTCCCGCTTGTAATGCTTGAATAGATTCTGTTCCGCCAACCCATAACAACGCAGCTGCAATTGCACCTTCAATAGTGGCCCAAAAAATACGTTGTGGCACGGGTGCATCTACTTTACCACCAGCAGTAATGCTATCGATAACCAAAGAACCTGAATCCGAAGAGGTGATAAAGAACACAAGCACTAATAAAATAGCTAAAAATGACAAGATATTACCTAATGGTAACGCATCAAACATTTGGAACATAGCAAGCGGCACTTCTGTTAATCCATTGATGCCAAGTGTTCCTACTTTATTAGCAATTTGATCAATCGCAACACCACCAAAAACAGACATCCAAAGAATAGTGACTAATGTTGGAACGATTAGCACTGCAGTAATAAATTCACGCACAGTACGACCACGAGAAATACGAGCAATAAACATACCTACGAATGGTGACCATGATATCCACCATGCCCAATAGAATACAGTCCAACCATGCATCCAAGCTTGATCTTCACGTCCAACAGGATTACTCAGTGGAATGATATTTTTGATGTAAGCCATGATGGTTGTTGGTACCGTACCCATTGATACAGCAAAAGTCACCAACGCCACAAACACAACTAATACAAGTGCCAATAGCATATTGATATTACTGATAACTTTTACACCACCATCAATACCACGAACAACAGAGACAACCGCTAACAATGTCACCAATGTTATAATACCCACTTGTACTGTTACACTCGACTCAATACCAAATACATGCTGTAAACCACTTGCTGCTTGCTGGGCACCTAAGCCTAGAGAAGTTGCTAAACCGAACAACGTAGCAAGTACCGCCAGAATATCAATAATATGCCCTGCCCAACCCCAAGTACGATCACCCAAAATAGGATAAAAAACAGAACGCATTGAAAGCGGTAACCCTTTATTGAAAGCAAAAAAAGCAAGTGATAATGCCACTACGCCATACATCGCCCAAGGGTGTAATCCCCAATGGAACATCGTAGCACCTAAAGCAAGTTCTGCAGCTTCAGGCGTATTTGCCGTCACGTTTAAAGGTGTTTCATACCAACCAGTATAGTAAGCAGCAGGCTCTGCCACGCCCCAAAACATAAGACCAATCCCCATGCCTGCAGCAAACAGCATTGCAATCCAAGATAATCTGGAATAATCTGATTTTGCATCGTCTCCGCCTAGGCGAATTTTGCCAAAAGGGGAAACGATTAACGCTAAGGAAAAAAGAACAAAAATATTAGCTGACCACATAAATAGGTCATCAAAAGAGCCAATAATTTTCCATTTAATACCATCTAATGCAGCTTTTGAAGTGGCAGGATCGACAATCATAATTGTTAGTAGGAATAAAACAATTAGTCCAGCACTGATAGTGAAAACAGAGTTATGTACATCAAACCCCCATTTTTGGACGTTATCTTGTCCAATTGTATAGTCCGTATTTTCTATACTATATTTATCATCATTTAAACTCATTAATCCTCATTAAGAGCAACTGCCCTGTTTGGTTATGTATTTTAATTGGCGAATGAATAGGATAGCAAAATCAACCGTATTTTTCAGGGTAAACTTAAAATGAATTGATTGCTTGTTCAGAAATCACCTATTGCTACACAACATTCGTGCATTCACTCTCCTAAAATTGAATGTTAATCAGGTTTAGCAATTTTTAGTCGCAAATAATTGTTTTCCTGTGTTTATATTTATTTTGTTTTACAATGTGTTCACTCAGTCTTCTTTTACAACGGATTTATTCATGTCACTTCGTATTGCTATTAATGGTTATGGCCGTATCGGTCGTAGTTTTCTACGTGCACTTTTTGAAGCTAACCTTCAAGCAGATATAGAGATAGTAGCAATTAATGAACTAGCCACCGCTGAAGCCATTTCTCATCTGACACAATATGATTCAACACATGGACGTTTCAAATTGGAAGTGAGCCAAGTGAATAACCATTTAAAAATCGAACAGCATACTATTCAGTTATTGGACATTAAGGAGATTGATCAACTCCCTTGGAAAGCCTTAGATATTGATATTGTAATTGATTGTACTGGCATATATGGCAGCAAAGCAGATGCACAAGCGCATATAAATGCAGGGGCTAAAAAAGTTATTTTTTCACACCCCGCTGACCATGATGTTGACGCAACAGTTGTTTATGGCATAAACCATCACCAATTAACAGGTAACGAGCAATACATTTCAGGTGCTTCTTGTACCACTAACTGTATTGTGCCTGTCATTGCAACGTTGGATGCAGCATTTGAAATAAAATGTGGCACCATTACTACTATCCATTCAGCAATGAACGACCAACCAGTGATCGATTCATATCACCATGATTTACGCAGAACACGTGCAGCAAGCCAATCAATAATTCCAGTCGATACTAAACTAGCAGCCGGAATAGAACGTATACTGCCTAAATTTGCGAATAAATTTGAAGCAATTGCCGTACGTGTACCAACCATTAATGTGACTGCAATGGACTTAAGTATTACGGTAGAAAAAAACGTTTCAATAGCAGATATTAATCATTGTTTAAAACAAGCTTCACAAGGCCAATTAAAAGGCATATTAGGTTACACTGAAGCGCCTTTAGTCTCTGTTGATTTTAACCATGATCCGCGTTCTTGTATTATTGACTGCACACAAACACGTGTTAGTGATAAACATTTAGTGAAGTTATTAGTATGGTGTGACAATGAATGGGGATTTGCTAATCGCTTGTTAGATACCTGTATGTACTTTAAAAAACTATCAACCAAATAATACAAATGACAACGCTGTTTATTTGGTAGAATGAACGGCGACAAACTCAAGACTGCACTCATATGAGCCCATTTCAAATATTCTACATACCCAAGGTCTATTTTCATAAATAGTACATAATCGCGTTTCACGATCAACACAGATACAATAACCATCATCCAACTGTTTCATGGTCTCACCGCCCCATTGGTCACGATTAATATACTGCTCCGGTACTCCCGTATCGGTAATTAACATGACCTCTAATTGGCAACAAGCCGCTTTACACTTATCACAACTCAATTCGGGATTAGTAATATCTTTAATGGGTATCGTCATACATTCACATCGGGTCGCTAATGAAAAAGTAATAGACTATCCTGCTAGTTACTTAAAAGATAGCAAAACAAACTATCTACTTTACACACTGGCTTTGTGAGTTATCGAAGATTCTGTGGATTTTACCGCTAGACCTGTTTTTATAAAATTTGAAAAATGTGAGATAGCTTTTTGTGCTAAAGGCGGTAGATTATCAAATTCAATATTGTCTAATAAATTTTTAACTTCCAAACCAAGCTCAGTGTCCCCTTCTATTGATAGACGTCGTTGAAAAAATAACGTATCCGGATCTTCTTTACGCCCAGCCACCAAAATTAACTCATTCACTTCAGCACTGAATGAAACGTCAGTGACTGCCGCATTCTCTTTTATCACGATAGCCTCGTTTTCAAATGTCAGAAACCAAACCAAATCAAGATCGGTAATAGAAACCTTTAGCCATTTATCTTGCAAGAATGCTAAATCCCCATCTTCAATCGCTTCTTTAAAAACACGGCTTAACATTTCACTTAAGCATTTTTGTTGTATAAAAAATGGCAATAATTTGCTTGGAAAGGCTAACACTTTAGGCGCATTGGTTACAACGTTATGCTGTATCCCACTTAATAATTGAGTAAACATCAGATTTCCTTGGGTGATTGACCATTATTCTCGTTAATTAGCAAATTATAAACATTCAAGAAAATAAGGTCTTGGTTTAAATCAATTTATCAGTGAACTGCTATTTGTCTGCCCTACATCAATAAAAAGTTCAGCTATTTTCTTACAATGTAAAAATTGTAAGTACTTGATAATATTAATTGAGGAAGTCTATGGAACTGTTATGCCCCGCAGGTAGTTTACCAGCACTAAAAACAGCGATCGATTGTGGTGCTGATGCGGTTTATATCGGATTAAAAGATGATACTAACGCACGCCATTTTGCAGGTTTAAATTTTAACGATAAAAAACTTGCCAAAGGGGCTCAATATGTTCGAGACCATAATAAACATCTCCATGTTGCCATTAATACCTTTGCGCATCCAGACGAAGAAAAGCGATGGTTTAATGCCGTCGACAAATGTGTTGATTTAGGAGCAAATGCCGCGATTATTGCTGATATTGCAACCCTAGATTATGCCGCTAATAAATACCCTGATTTAGAATTACACTTATCAGTGCAAGCTTCTGCAACCAACACTGCTGCTATCGAATTCTATAAACAAAATTTCAATGTTAAGCGCGTTGTTTTACCAAGGGTGCTTTCTATTCACCAAGTTAAACAGTTGGCTCGAAATACAGATATGGATCTAGAAGTTTTTGCCTTTGGTAGTTTATGCATCATGGCGGAAGGTAGATGCTATCTATCATCTTATTTCACTGGCGAGTCACCTAATACCGTAGGTGCTTGCTCACCGGCAAAGTATGTACGCTGGCAAGAAACAGAGCAAGGCTTAGAATCTCGCTTAAATGATATTTTGATTGACCGTTATCAACCCGATGAAAAAGCGGGTTATCCTACACTTTGTAAAGGAAAGTTTACCGTCGACGATCAGCTTTATCATGCTCTTGAAGAGCCTACTAGTTTAAACACCCTATCGATATTACCTGAACTTATGCAAGCAGGAATTACTTCGGTGAAAATTGAAGGGCGTCAGCGAAGCCCTGCTTATGTTGAACAAATAACACGTGTTTGGCGTGCAGCCATCGATAGTTATAACAAAGCACCAGATAATTATCGCGTTCAACAAGATTGGGATGCGGTTCTCGCAAATGTCTCTGAGGGTAGCCAAACCACACTTGGCGCATATCATCGTGATTGGCAATAAACACCGCAAAACGTTTATTCAGTGATTATCCAAAGACAGTTAGAAAAATGCATATCAAGTTGATCTGCAATAGGAAAAAACATGAAATTATCATTAGGCCCTTTACTCTATTACTGGCCAAAACAAACGACAGAAGATTTTTATCAGCAGGCGATTAAAAGTGATGCCGATGTTATTTATTTAGGTGAGACGGTTTGTAGCAAACGCCGAGAGTTAAAAGCCCGAGATTGGATCAATCTTGCCAAAGATCTTAATCAGCAAGGCAAAGAAATTGTGTTATCAAGCATGGCGTTGCTAGAAGCTCCTTCTGAAATTAAAGTATTAAAACAACTTTGTGAAAATGGAGAATTTTCTGTTGAAGCCAATGATTTAGGTGCCATTCAATTACTCTCAGAAAAGAAAGTTCCTTTTGTCTGCGGTCCTGCTATCAATTGTTATAATGCGCATACGCTTAAATTATTTGTTAACAAAGGAATGCAACGCTGGGTCATGCCAGTAGAACTTTCAAGAGACTGGTTACAGAATGCATTAGCAGATGCAAATAAAATGGGGATTCGAGACCTATTTGAAGTTGAAGTGTTTGCACATGGGCATCTACCACTTGCTTATTCTGCTCGCTGTTTTACCGCAAGATCTGAAAATAAAGCAAAAGACGATTGCGAGTTATGCTGCATAAAATACCCTCAAGGAAGAGCCAGTGAGACCCAAGAAGGACAACAAGTGTTTGTATTAAATGGCATTCAAACTCAATCGGGTTATTGTTATAACTTACTTAATGACGTAGAGAGCATGAAAAATTTGGTAGACGTCATACGAGTCAGTCCAGATTCTTTAGAAAGTTTACAAACATTAAGCAGTTTCAAGCAACAAATGTTAGGACAAGGTCAAAAAGTTAAACTTGATGACTTACAATGTAATGGTTATTGGCATCAAATTGCAGGATTAAGCCTAGCCACTTAAATTACAGATTAACTTGTTAATTAATAATGCTCATGGTTTTTACATGGGCATAAACTCGATCACCTAACGCTAAATTTAAATGTTTAAATGAACGTAATGTAATACGAGCATAGATAAATTGAGAGTCTAATTTAAGTGTTAATATCATCGATTTTTCATTATCCGTCACTATATTCACTAATGTCACCAACAGACAATTTAACAATGAGCTACCTAAAATTGGCTCGATCGCAATGATCACATCTCGACTGTTTATCTTCACTTGAATAGAGTTGATGTCAGGTGCATGCTTTGCTGAAATAAATAATGTTTGCCCATCTAAATGTCCCTCAATTAATCCCGCTTGTTCATCAAACTGCTGAACAGCAACTTCAACAATCAAACCTTCATGAGCGAACTTACTTAGTGATAATGTATTATCTAAAAATAGTTGTTGAGGTTCACCGATAGCTTCTATTTCACCATTATTTACCAGTAACATTTGATGACTCAGATAAAATAATTCACGTACTGAGTGTGTAATATAGAGGATGGGAATATTGGCACTGATCTGCTTTAAAAAGGGTAATAAAAGTTGTTTACTACTTAGATCTAAAGAAGAAAGCGGCTCATCCATCACCAATAATTGTGGATGCGTTAATAAAGCACGTGCAATGGCAATACGTTGTTTCTGACCACCAGACAACTGAGTTGTTTGATGATGCAATAATTCGGTAAAACCTAATTCTTTTGCAAGATTTTCAATGGTAAATGTGCTTTTTCCTGCTTTGACAACGGCTAATTGTAAATTTTGTTTTACGCTTAGATGTGGAAACAATCTAGGCTCCTGAAATACGACACCAATTCGTCTATTTTCTGTTATCAGGTTAATTTTACTTTTAGCATCATCATTACTATCTAACCACTTTTGCTGTTTAAAACTAATCTGCCCTTCACAGGGCTCTAACCCAATTAAACAACGTAATAAAGTGGTTTTTCCTGCACCCGAGTCACCAAAAATAGCACAAACACCAGTTAAGTTAATCTCACCTTTGAAGTGTAAAACTTGCTTGCTAGCGACCGCATCATTTTTCTTATTCGCAGCGTGTACGAATGTTCTTTGGATATTGAATTTAAGCATTTAATATCCGTTGTTGACGTTTTTGTAAAAAACCATAAATCACTACTAACACAGACATAGAAAACACTAATAGAATAAACGATAACTGATGGGCTTGTGCATATTCTAAAGATTCTACATGGTCGAATAATAGAATAGACAAGACTTGAGTTTCACCAGGAATATTCCCGCCAATCATCAATACGACACCAAATTCACCAATGGTATGGGCAAAACCAAGTGCCCCTGCAATAATAAAACTAGGTAATAGCATCGGGAAAATTATTTTGTATAACCGTTCATACTTTCCATATCCTAAGGTGGCACAAACTTCTAAATAACTTTTATCTAAATGTACAAAAGCACTCTGCAGAGGTTGTACTACAAAAGGTAATGAGTAAATCACCGAGGCAACCACTAAACCTGAAAATGAGAATGCTAATGAGGAGTCATTAAAACTCATCCACCACTGCCCGAAAAAATGGTCGGGAGAAAATGCAATTAATAGGTAAAAACCCAGCACGGTTGGAGGGAGGATCAGTGGTAATGCCACTATAGACTCAATAAAAGGTCGAATTTTTGCCTGACTACGCGCTAACCACCAAGCAAGAGCAGGTGCGACGACCATTAATATGATAGTCGTTAAACTCGCTAGTTTAAGTGTTAACCAAATAGCTTGATAATCAGCAACATTTAACATCAATCATACCCCTGAGAATGAATGTAAACTTGAGTCGCATTAGATAATACAAATTCACGAAATTTTTCTGCGTCACTCTGGTTATGATTATTTAACACAATCCCAGCCTGTTTAATTGGCTGATACCATTGCTGTGGAATGATCACATATTTTGTTTTTTTCTGCTGCAATACGGATGCAAGAGCAACTAAGCCAGCAGCAACATTATTTGATTCCACAAATTGATAAGTTTGATTAATGTTATTACCTTTAACATAAGCTTGAGTTTGCCATTTATTTAAGAACTCAAGTGTTTGTTGCGCCGCAATACCATAGGGTGCAAATTTAGGGTTGGCAATGGCAAGTCGCTCATTAAATTGTGTAAAGTCATCTAGAGTAGGTATTCGATTAAGATTCGGTTGCCAAAAAACCAACTGCCCTTGTGCGTAAATAAATTTAGTGTGTGGCTTCATTTTGTCAGTAGCCACTAATAAATCGATATGCTTCTCATCTGCGGACAGAAATAGGTCAAAGGGAGCACCACGCAGTATTTGCTGATATAAGGTGGCCGTAGAGGCACTAGATATATTAACTTCAACGCCTGTGTTTTCAGTAAAAGTATGAGCAATTTGCTGTGCAGTCACTTTAAAATTACTAGCAACGGCGATATTTAATGTGGCCATACTCGGCATGCTAAACACACACATAAAAAACAGTATGAAAAGATAATATTGCAAGGCTATTTTTCTCACACGGTTCCTTTTATATTTAGCGCTATCATCATTTATGCTGCCATTTAGAGATAGCTTGTTGATCTGTTTCTCTTGCATCTACCCATTTAGTTTCTCCATTTATCATGGTCTCTTTTTTCCAAAATGGCGCTTCTGTTTTTAGATAGTCCATAATGAATTCACAGGCAGCGAAAGCATCCCCTCTATGTTGACTAGCGATACCAACAAAAACAATTTGATCAGAAATAGTTAATTGACCGACCCGATGGATCACCGTTGACGCAATAATATTCCAACGAGTTTTCGCTTGTTCAACGATATCTGTTAAACATTTTTCTGTCATTCCAGGGTAATGTTCTAAGGATAAATCGCTAACAGACTGGCCGGCATTAATATCACGCACTAATCCAGTAAACGTCACAATAGCACCAATTGATGTTTTGCATTTCAAACGGTCATATTCAACTTGTTGATTAAAGTCTTGTTCCTGAACGCTGATCATCTAACCTCCAGTCACAGGAGGGAAAAACGCCACTTCATCACCGTCATTTAATACAACATTGTTGCTAGTCATAGATTGATTAACCGCCTTTAACCAAGATTGTGCATTTAATATTGAAGACCAGTCATCTTTATATTCACACAAGTATTGCAATAACTGTTCACAATCTTTAATTGAATCAGATTCAACCGTTAATTCTCTACAGCCTAATTGTTCACTGAGTTTGGCAAAAAAAAGTACTTTAATCATTTCAATTTCCTATTCAGAAGCTTTAAAGTGCCCTGATTTCCCACCTGTTTTTTCTAATAATTTAACTGTTGAAATTACCATATCCTTTTGTACCGCTTTGCACATATCGTAAATAGTTAACGCAGCCACTGAAGCGGCCGTTAACGCTTCCATTTCAACACCTGTTTTACCCGATAATTTACACAAACTTTCGATACGAACACGATTTGATTCAGTTTCTGCCGTAATACTGACCTCAACTTTTGTTAATGCTAGTGGGTGACATAAAGGGATCAGATCTGATGTTTTTTTAGCAGCCATAATGCCTGCAATACGTGCGGTGGCAAATACATCACCTTTATGATGCTGACCATTAACAATTAATGCTAATGTTTCAGCAGACATTTCAACATAAGCTTCAGCAATCGCTTGGCGAACAGTGACGTCCTTGGCAGTCACGTCCACCATGTTGGCTTTACCGTCCTGGTTAATATGGGTAAAAGTCGTCGACATTATTTCTTTCCTAAATGCGGCATAAAGTTACATGGTTTATGCTGAGCATTAATTTGTTCATGAATAATTTTAGTCCAAGCTGTTTTACAAGCACCTGTTGAACCTGGCATGCAGAAAATAACCGTATTATTAGCAAAACCTGCTAATGCACGGCTTTGTATTGTTGATGAACCAATCTCTTGGTAAGACACTGCGCGAAATAACTCACCGAATCCTTCGACCTGTTTATCAAATAATACCGACACAGCTTCAGGAGTAGTATCACGAGCAGTAAAACCTGTTCCACCAGTGATTAAAACGACTTCAATGTTTTCATCTGCAATCCATTGTGAAACAACAGCACGTATTTTATAAGGATCATCAATTACTATTTTTTTATCTAATAACTCATGACCAGCCTCTTTCAGTGCTTCTACCAAATAACCACCTGAAGTATCTGTCGATTCATTTCTAGTATCTGAGACAGTTAATA
The DNA here is from genome assembly GCA_028041985.1 of Psychromonas sp. Taxonomy (GTDB): domain Bacteria; phylum Pseudomonadota; class Gammaproteobacteria; order Enterobacterales; family Psychromonadaceae; genus Psychromonas. The sequence goes on from JAOFNL010000010.1 coordinate 17,202, forward strand.
CTGCTATTTTAGCGGCAGTGAAATCTTTGCTTGATAAGTGACTCATATTAATCCTTAATTTATATATTTACTTTTAATTCAATTTTTTGAATGCATCGCTGCATAGGTAGATAAGCATTGTTGCCATTGTTCAGGTGTATTAGTGTTTTCAAAACGGAATGCATCACACTCTTTTCTATTAATACCTTTTATATCAAGGCTTTTAAGTAAACGATATAGAGAGCGATGTTTTTTATGATGCGATGTTACGACTTCAGCGAGATAGTTCGCTAAAGTGTCATTTAACGAAAGTATCATAGGGAAAGTAACGTCTTCATAATAAACACCTTGTCTATCAATATTGTGCGATTGACCTTCGTTAGATTTAAGAAAATGTTGCATCAAATAGTGGCAATCTTCAACAGCCAGCAATGGCATATCCACAGGGATGATAAAAATTGCATCAAATTGTATAGATAATTGTGCTGAACAAGCTTCAATGCCCGCAATTGGACCTAACGAACTATGTTGATCGAGAATACAATTAAAATCGTCATAATTGCCACTCACATAACAATCGTCAATTCCAGCATTTTTTAGCAGTGACACTGCACGTGATAAAAGCGTGCGATGTTCGATGGTTAATATCGCTTTGTCTTTCCCCATTCGAAGTGACTGTCCACCCGCCAATACCACTCCTGCAATTTTCACATTAACACCTAACATTTTTTCTATCACTAATGAAAGAAGATCATCATCTTCATTTAATTGTTTTAACACAATAAAAAAGGAGCGTTAAGCCCCTTTTTTATTGCAGTTAGTATATCCGCTATTTTACCAACCTTCTATGCCTTCCATGTTTGGTAATTGGTGCGCAATACCTTTGTGGCAATCAACACAGGTTTTCTCACCTGAGGCGAGAGCGGTTGAATGTTGTGAAACACTTCGTTTGCCTTGCTCGCTGAAATCCATATATTCAAATTGATGGCAATTTCGGCATTCTTGCGAATTATTTTCCTTCATACGTTGCCATTCACGATTTGCTAAATGAGCACGTCGCTCTTTAAATTTTTCTTCAGTGCTAATTGTGCCCATTGCAAAAGCAACAAGTTCTTTAGACGCCTGTACTTTACGTACTATTTTATCTGTCCAATTATGTGGCACATGACAATCAGAGCAAATAGCACGTACGCCTGAACGATTTGAATAGTGAATGGTTTCGCGGATCTCTTTCACAATTGGAGCGTGACAACCAGAGCAGAATGCTTCGGTATTTGTCGCTTCCATCCCTGTATTGAAACCACCCCAAAAGATGATTCCGCCTAAAAATCCAATGACTAAAATAAATCCCATAGAGGCCGTTGAAGGAGATTTCATGATCACCCATAAACGCTTTAATAATTTAAGCATAATGATTGCTCCCGCTTAGCGTAATGAATCTACTGGTGTAAATGTATTTTCAACCAACGGCTTTGCATCTGCTTGTGTCACATGGCACTGTAAACAGAAATAGCGACGCGGAGAAACATCCGATAATGTGGTTCCTTCTCGTGTAATAAAATGCGTTACACTGATTTTGGTCGCGCCCATATCACCTGCGTTTTTAAAACTATGACAAGATAAACATTTGTTTGCGTTTAAATTTACTTGATAACCACGAATCGTATGTGGAATCAAAGGTGGTTGCTGAACATAGTTTCGATCAATAAGCTGTTGATCTTTAGGCTCTCTTTTAAGTATTTCTGCACTATTGACAGTAGATACTTCAACCTGCCCACGCAATGACTCAATACCACCGGCATTGGAGAACAAATCAGAATCTTCACTCCATACAGGTGATACTGTAAAGATCATCATTCCTGTAGTAATAATAACTGTTAGCAATTTTTTCATTTTATTTCCCCACCTAATTTATTAACCTTTTTTAGACCATTTTCACCGTTAAATACGGTTGTAATAACAAACACATTCTCAGCACAAACATCGATACAACGACCACAATTTGTGCAACTCATTCCATTGACTAACGTAGCTATCCCCTTTTTTTGTCCATTAACAGGTCCTTTTAAAATTTCAGGTTCAGGACAAACATTAAAACAGTCTAAACAATCACTACATTGCTCACGATTTATCGCATCTACTTTTATAAAACTTATCTTATTAAGTATGCTGTAAAAAGCTCCTACCGGACAAAGGTGACCACACCAACCATTTTCAACAGCTAATAAGTCAAACAGAAATATCATAAAAAATAATATCCAGCCTAAGCCCATACCAAAAAATAAACCTCGGTGAAAAACAGAAACAGGGTTAATCAATTCCCATGTCATTACGCCAGTGAAAAGAGGTAATAGTATGGCCATGGCGAGGATCCAATAACGCCATTGACTACTCATTATGCTCTCTTTACGTAATTTCAATTTCCGTCTACACCACGCAGCAGCATCTGTTATTAAATTAATGGGGCAAACCCAAGAACAAAACACCCGCCCACCAACAACAATATAAAACAGCAATACCAAAGCAACACCGATAAAGGCTTGTAACAAAGGGATATGCCCTGATGTTAAGCTCTGTAATAATACAAATGGATCAGTAAGAGGAATACTGTCAACAAATAAACTTGAACTTAAGTTTCCCTTGAGTATCCAAATTCCAGCCCAAGGGCCTAATAAAAAAAGCACTAGTATTGATAGTTGAGATAACCGCCGTAACAATAAAAATCGATTTGCTAACAACCAGCCTTTTCTTGCAATCGCTTCTTGACCTAAGGTGTTCGATTTTTTCATTCCAACACTCCAGGCACTCTATCTGGTAAATCTAATACAGGATCAATCAATGATCCGCCAGCTTTCTCTTTTTCAATCCATCCCCAACGATAATGAGAACCCAATTCACCTTTTGCAATCTGCCTTGATAGAACTTTGATCGCAGATTCCTCTAACACACAGGACTCTTCACATTTACCACATCCTGTACAAGCATCAGAATGCACAGTTGGAATGAAAACCGCATGATGCCCTGTTCTTGTATTACGATGCATCTCAAGCGTGATTGCTTTATCAATTGCAGGGCAAACTCGGTAACAAACATCACAACGCAGCCCTTGAAAGTTCAAACAATTTTCTTGATCGATTAAAACAGCTAACCCCATTCTTGCATCGTCAATGTTCTCAAGTTCTGGAGCAAGCGCTCCTGTTGGGCAAGCAACTTTACAAGGAATATCTTCACACATTTCACAAGGATTAGTGCGTGCAACAAAGTAAGGTGTACCTGTAGGTATTGGTTGAAACAAGCGACCTAATTTCAAAATATCATAAGGGCAAGCTTCAACACATAAACCACAACGAATACAAGCAGACTGGAAATCAGCCTCGGCTAAAGCACCAGGAGGCCGTAACATCTGTATGTTAAACGAGAGGCTTTGATTTGAATACGCCACCAATCCAACGCCCAGAAACCCAACACCACAAGCGTTTTTACTGATATCAATCAGAAACTGACGACGTGTTTTTTTACGTTGAGTATAATTGGCCATACCTCACCAACCCTGCTTACGCTTTTTTAGTTATCTTAACTGCACATTTTTTATAATCCGTCTCTTTTGAAAGCGGATCGGTTGCATCAAGAGTGATCTTATTAACTAATTGCTTAGCATCAAACCAAGGCATAAATACTAACCCTTTAGGTGGTCGATTACGGCCACGAGTTTCAACACGAGATGTTAATTCACCACGGCGAGAAGCCAGGATAATTTCATCTCCACGACGTAGGCCTCGTAACTCAGCATCATCTGGATGCATAAATACAACCGCATCAGGGAAAGCGCGATAAAGCTCAGGGACTCGACGCGTCATTGAACCTGAATGCCAATGTTCCAAAACACGGCCTGTACTTAACCATAAGTCATATTCTTTATCAGGTGACTCCGCTGCAGGCTCATAAGGTAATGCAAAAATAATCGCTTTTTTATCTTTATGACCATAAAACTGTACTTCAGATCCTTTTTCTACATATGGGTCATATCCCTCACGGAAGCGCCATAATGTTTCTTTACCATCTACTACTGGCCAACGTAAACCGCGTGCTTGATGATATTGATCGTATGGGGCTAAATCGTGACCATGGCCACGCCCAAAGGAAGCATATTCTTCGAACAACCCTTTTTGTACGTAAAAACCAAAATGGTGAGCTTCATCATTTAATTTATCATCTCGAACTTGGTCTAATCCAAAAGCATCAACCTGTCCGTTACGATAAAGTACGTCATACATGGTTTTACCTTTTAACTCTGGCATTTTAGCGATCAGATCTTCAGACCATACTTCTTCAATTTTAAAACGTTTAGCAAATTCCATCATTTGCCACATATCGGATTTAGCGCCAGTTGGAGCTTCAACTTGTTGATACCAAGCTTGTGTGCGACGTTCTGCATTACCATAAACCCCCTCTTTTTCTACCCACATTGCCGTTGGTAAAATCAAGTCAGCCATTTGCGCAGTTACAGTTGGGTAAGGGTCAGAAACCACAATAAAGTTATCTGGGTTACGGTAACCAGGAATGATTTCTTCATTGATATTTGCACCAGCTTGCACGTTGTTAGTACACATCACCCAATAAGCATTTAACTTGCTGTCTTTTAACATACGGTTTTGTAAAACGGCGTGATAACCTGGTTTTTCTGGAATGGTGCCCGCGGGTAACTTCCATATTTTTTCTGCTATTTTTCTGTGTTCAGGATTATTAACCACAAGGTCGGCTGGTAAACGGTGGGAAAAGGTCCCAACTTCACGCGCAGTTCCACATGCTGAAGGCTGCCCTGTTAATGAAAATGGACCTGATCCTGGTTTAGAAATTTTACCTGTTAACAAGTGAATGTTGTACATCAGGTTATTTGCCCATACCCCACGAGTATGTTGATTGAAACCCATGGTCCAGTATGAAGTTACTTTGATTTTAGGATCTGCATAAACTTTAGCTAATTTGATTAATTTATCTGCTGGTACGCCAGACATTTTCACTGCGTATTCAACATCAAACTCTGATACATATTCAGCAAACTCATCGAATGACATGGGTGTCGAAGCACCGGAGTCTGGATTCGCAGCAGCTTGTTGAAGAGGATGTTCTGGGCGAAGACCATAACCGATATCCGTGACCCCTTTGCGGAAATTGGTGTGCTTTTTAACAAAATCCTTATCTACTGCATCATTTTTTATAATGTAGTTAGCAATAAAATTTAAGATGGCTAAATCACTTTGTGGCGTGAAGATCATGCCATTATCTGCTAACTCAAATGAACGATGTGTAAATGTAGAAAGAACATGCACGCTCACATCAGGACTACTTAAACGGCGATCTGTTAAACGAGACCAAAGGATCGGGTGCATCTCTGCCATATTCGATCCCCATAATACAAAAGCATCTGCATTTTCAAGATCATCATAACAACCCATTGGCTCATCAATACCAAAGGTGCGCATGAAACCACCTACCGCAGAAGCCATACAGTGGCGAGCATTACAATCAAGGTTATTACTACGAAAACCTGCTTTCATCAATTTAGATGCAGTGTAACCTTCCATTACTGTCCATTGACCTGAACCAAACATCCCCACAGCAGTCGGGCCTTTATCTTTTAATGTCTTTTTGAACTTATCTGCCATGACATCAAATGCGACATCCCAAGAAACAGGAGCAAACTCCCCCTCTTTATCATAAACACCGTTAGTTTGACGCAATAGAGGTGTCGTTAAACGATCTTTCCCGTACATTATTTTTGATAGGAAATAGCCTTTAATACAATTCAGGCCTTTATTCACAGGCGCATCAGGATCACCTTGCGTGGCGACAACTTTACCATTTTGTGTTCCTACTAATACACTACAGCCGGTACCACAAAAACGACATGGAGCTTTATCCCAGAGAATTTTACTGGCGTCTTTACTAGCAATTAAATTGCTTGCGGATGCAGGTAATGCGATACCGGCGACAGCAGCAGCCGATGCCACTGCTTGTGCTTTCATAAACTCACGTCTGGTAAATTTCATTGTATTTCCTCGCTATCATTTTGCGTAGATTTTTCAAACTCATGGTAAACAAGACCGGTATGTAACACACCGTCTAGCCCGTTAATATGATCAATACATTCCATTATCTCTCTCTGGTGAGAGGCTTCTATAATGACAATCGCTTTCCCTTGCTCAGTGACAGTAATGAGTTCAGCGTTTTTTAGTGCTTGGATACTAGCACTAAGGCTAGACGACATTTCTGGCTTAACATGTACGATTAAGCTAGAAACATGTAACTCTTCTACTTTCATCTATGTTCCTTGATGCTAATCGCATTAATTGGACATGGAGCAAAACATGCACCACAACCATTACATTGTTCTAAATCAATTTGTGGTATTGCATTAATCCCTATTTGAAAATTAAGCGCTTCCTGCGGACAACTTTCAGCACAGCTTCTACAAGCTACGTTTTGGTTAGCTAAGCAACTATCATTAATGGCTGCTTTTTTTAACCAAGGAATTTGGGTAGTTTCAGCAAAAACATCTTCTTCACAACTTTCTGCACATTTTCTACAAAAAGTGCATTCTCCAAGTGAGAAATCGACAACTGGAAAACCACCGTCACCTTTAACAATAATTTTTTCGGGGCAACTCGTTAAACAATCTTGGCACTGTGTGCAATTGTCGACAAAATGCTGAGTATCGCGAACCCAAGGCATTAAATTATTAATGACTAAATCAGATTTACGGCGAAATAAATTACGTTTTTGATTATCGATTAATACCATTAATTTTTTTAAGGTTAATTTTATGTTAAAAGAATATAAAGTGAGGTTAGCAGATATATTTTTAAAAAAAGGAGTAACTTAATTAAAATTGATTTAAATCAATAAGTATTTTACACAGTGATAGCCTCCCCACAAAAGTGGGGAGAGTTGAGATAAATCAACGGCTAGCCACCAATAGAGGCAAGATGAGGAGTGGCGCCTGTTAGCCCTAAATCGAGGAAGTGGGAGGATTTTTTTTCTTGTAAAGATGCAACGACCAATTCTTTGAGCTCTTGCTTATCTTCACAATTTTGCAACAAATGACGTAAATCAACACCTTCTTCACCGAACAAGCATAAGTGTAATTTACCTAAAGCCGAAACACGTAAACGATTACAGTTATTACAAAAATCTTTACTGTAAGGCATGATTAATCCAATCTCGCCGAGATAATCAGGATGCGTAAAAACTTCAGCAGGCCCATCATTGATACGCCTATCTTTACTTATCCAATTTTGTTTCAATAAAGTTGTTTTTATAGTTTGCCCCGATAAATGGTATTGCTTGAAAAATGCTTGATTATCACCAGTTTGCATCAATTCAATAAAACGAAGTTGAATTGGTTGATCCTTAATCCATGCTAAGAAAGTAGTCAGATCATGGTCATTCAACCCTTTCATTAACACACTATTAATTTTTATCTGTTTAAATCCTGCTTCTGAACAAGCTTCAACACCTTCCATCACTTTATGAAAGATATTTTTACCTGTGATCAGATTAAAAGTATTAGCATCTAAGCTATCAATACTCACGTTAATAGAATCTAAACCCGCATCAAACCATTCATTCGCGTGCTTACTCAAACTAAAGCCGTTGGTTGTGGTAGCGACCTTGCTAATTCCTTCAGTATTAGAAATTTGAGTAATGATGTTGGTGAAATCTTTGCGTAAGCTAGGTTCCCCTCCAGTAATTCTTACTTTAGAGGTCCCTAATTCTGCGAAAGCATTGATCAGATTTTTTATTTCGTTCTCAGATAAAAATTGTTTCTGATGAGTACGTTGATACCCATCAGGCAAACAATAATTACATTTGAAATTACATTCGTCAGTGATCGACAAACGTAGATATTCAAACTTTCGTTGATATCTATCTACTAATTGCATGGTCAGTTCCTTTCCAAACACGGGAGGCAAACTCATTTCTAAGTTTACCTTTCTTAACTCACTTTCAGTTAAGCGGCTTAAATCACATATTTGGCAAAGAGATGTCAAACTTAGTGATAAAAGCTCGGAGCTAAATTAAATGGGGTGACATAAGTCGCTAATTAAAGGAGACTATAGTCATAAGTCACCTATTATTCTTAACTAAGTATGAAGATTAATCTACTATTTCATTCACTTTCCATTACGAAAGTGATCTCAACAGCCTGTTTACTGATATTAATTATCTCTGCCACTCATATTCTTAATGTGATTAGCATATATAATAATCAAACTAAAAATTATGCTGCTATTTCAAGTTTAATTGAACTTAAATATGCAGCTCATAATTTTTTATTAGAAGTAAAATATACTCAACACTCGAGTCAAAGTGCTTTTGAAAAGTTGTCTCCGTTTTTAATACAAGATAAATTAACACATCATTTTTTTGATGTTGCTGAAATTAATAAGTCTCATGAAACATTAAAAGATGAATATTTATCGATCCAAAAACAGTTGAGTAACTTTTCACGTTACCGATTAGAGTATCGTTTATTCTCATTTGTAGAAAATATTGATGTCGCAATCAAACAATATCAATCCCTACTAAAAAAAGAATCGAATTTAATCACAGCCTCTGAACTAATCGCCTTTTTTCTTATTGCGTTCTGTTCATTGGTA
>JAOFNL010000100.1 GCA_028041985.1 Psychromonas sp.
TCAGCTATTTACTACGATTGGTATAAGTACTGTCATTTATAACATAATCTTAGATAGCTATGGAGAGAGGCATCATTGGCATTACTAGTCGCATATAGTCAGGAGTATGGCGCATTAATTGATGCCGAGATGGCCTATGATCTCTATTGGTCAGGCACAATCAAAGACAAGTCAGCCTTTTCTTGTCCTTCTGATCATTGTAAAGGTAAAGTGACCTGTGCAAATTTGGATAAAGCAGAGCAAGACCTATTACAAACGCCACATTTTAGAAGCTACAGACACGATGACTCCTGCGATCTAAACAATAGTAGTGAGTCAACCAAAGAAACTAACAAAACGGTAACTGAATTTGTAGAGCAACGCCCGCAAGGCATGCTTAAGAAACAACAAGCAAACAGAAATGAAAAGCAAGCCTCACTGAATTCCACTGCCGATAAACGCAATTATCAACCTTCTTTTTATACAGTACGTTCATTAGTAACCAAGTTTATTCAGTATCGTCAAGCAGATGAACTTGAACAACATTACATTGGTATTTCAGGTCAGCAACTCAGTTATAAACAACTGTTTAAAGGTGTCTATAATCAACCACTCCATCGTCTACCTGAGCATAAAACGGTTTATTGGGGGGTGGCTTATGTGGATAAATTGAAAAAAAGTGGAGATTATCGTATCAAGTTTGTTGAGGCTTTTAATAGTGAAGATAAAACAATCAACCCTTCATTTTTTATTGATCATACCGAATTAGATGAATACGCAATTAAGCCATTACTGCAAACCCGATTAGAAAAAGTAATTGCAGAAAAAGATAAGCGCGCCTTTGTATTTATTTATAGTGAGCCACCTAAGTTAGCTAAGTCAGGAGAGTATATAAACTTTAATGTCGATAGCTTGGATCATATCGAAATTCGATATTTGGATCTATTTAAGCAACTCGTTAAAAAATAGGTCGTCAAAATTTAAGGGGACGTTAAAGGTTCCTTTTGAACTTGCTTAGAGATTAATAGTGCGAAGTTAATTAACCCCACTGCACTGATCAAAACCAATAGCAGTAGTAATGTTGAGTAGCCGCTTTTTTGCCAAATAATTGACCCCAAATAAGGCGCGAGTGCTGAACAAAGCAAGTAAGGAAGTGCAATCATGCCCGAAATAACCCCCATGCTTCGCTTGCCCATAAAATGCTTAATCACTAATGGCTTCATAATACTGACCACGCCATAACTCGCTCCTTGGAAAAACACAAATAAAGTCAAAAGGGACAAGTTTTTACCTGCAATCATTAACGTCAGTAACGCCAAGCAAAGCCCAATAAAGCAAATAAGAGTTAACGAAGTTAGGTTAAAACGTTTTCCCATGAAAATAGAGATAATACGCCCTAATACTTGCATCGGTCCTATCAGGGAAACGATTAACACGGCATCATCGAGGGCAAGATCTCGTTCACTTAGTATCGGTAGTAGATGGCTGATGATCACAGCATGTACCAAGCCTAAAAGAGAAAAACTACCTGCCAGTAACCAAAATGCTGGTTGTTGTAAAATTTGATGGGGCGTCTCAGGTTGCGTGATGCTTTCACTCTCTGTATGGATTTGAGTATTTACTGCATGTTTTTGGATATGTTGACAGGCAAAATAAATTAACGGTACGAACCCCAAAATAAGCACTGATGCAAAACTAAAAATATAGGCAAGATCAAAATGAGTTAAGCCATATATCACGCTTGGAAAGCATAATGTACTGGCAAAACCTGCAACTAAAGTGATCGTTGTAATATCGGCTTTAGCACTGTCTCCTCGATATTTAATGATAAAAGCAAAAACAGGCTCATATAAGCAAGTCGACATCGCGATACCGATACCAATCCAAATAAGATAAAACTCAATTAATGAAACATTGAAGCGTAATAGAAATAATAAAATACCACCTAGTAAAACACCTGAAGTGATGGTGATAGCTGCCTTTCCATTATCGATAAAATGTCCGGAGATAGGAGAAAATAGTGCAGAAGTTGCGATCGCCAAGGTAAATGCAAGGGTTATTTCTGCTCTATTCCATTGTTTTGTTGCTTCCCACTCCAACAATGTTGCAGGGAAAATATAGTAAAAACAGCCGTATAACAGAGTCAGCGCAATGGCGAGTAGTGAGATTGAGAGTTTCATAGTTAAACCACTATTCAAGAGTAATAGAAATAATGGCTGTTAAAAGTGACAAATTGATGAAGTTACTTGTGTTGAATTTCATCTTTTCGCATATTACTAGCTCGGTCTGCGCTTCTTATTTTTTAAGGCGGACATTATCTAGGCCAAATAAAGAAATTAACCATAATATTTTGTTATTATGTTTTTTTGCTAGCGGAATAAGCGCCTATATATGATCAATCAAAAGTATTTAAATACCTTTATGAAGCTCGTTGAAACACAACACTTTACTCAGACAGCTGAGCAACTTTTTATGACTCAGCCTGGGGTGACTCAGCATATCCAAAAGCTAGAAAAATATTTTAATACATTATTATTGCAGCGTTATGGCAAGCAGTTTGAGTTGACGTTAGCAGGAGAAAAGCTTTATCAAACAGGCTTAAAAATGCGGTTGTTAGAAGAACAGTTAAGCGAACAAATTAATCATGATGACCCCACCCAAGGACATTGTTCATTCGCTTGTTCTGGTCCATTAGCTAATTTTTTATATCCTCATTTTATATCATATCAATCCTTACACCCGCAGTTGTCTATCTCTGTCGAAGCTGCCCCCAATAAAAATATTATTAATGACTTATTAACTAATAAAGTCGATTTAGGAATAGTGACGGTAGAAGTGATTCAAGAACAGCTTAAACAAACGTTACTCGCAACCGAAGAATTGCAACTTATATTGCCAGCAAGTTTTGCACAAGAAGCTAAAAAATGGAGTTTTGTTGATCTGAATAACATTGGATTTATCAATCATCCAGATGGATTACATTTTATAGAAAAAGTATTTACCGCTAATTTTAAAGCCGATTACAAAGGGGTAAACAGCTTAAATGTGAAAGGTTATGTTAATCAGTTACAACAGATATTATTACCCGTTGCAAAAGGATTAGGTTTTACAATTTTACCTAAACGTGCAGTTTTACAATTTAAACAACAAGATCAACTAACAGTCGTCTCACTTGAACATGTGATCGAAGAGACTTTGTATTTGACCCAAAAACGCTACCGCCAGTTGCCTACACGTTATGATTGGTTTGAAAGCAAAATGAAAATGCTATTAAGTTAAGTCTTTTTTATCTGCTTCGCTCTTATTCGTATCAATGGCAGTGTTGTTATTTATCAGTTGTTCGGCTAGAGGACGCTTAATCGGTACACCTAGCCCTTTTAATTGCTCCGCTTGTTGAATGACATTGCCTTGCCCCGAGCTCAGTTGTTTGAGCGCGTTATGATAAGTTTTTTGCGCTTTTTCGAGCTGTGAACCTACTTCAAGAAAACTATTACTGAACAAACGAAGTTTGTCGTATAACTTACTCGCTTGCTGAGCAATTAATTGACCATTTTTCTCTTGTCGTTCAAAGCGCCAAAGGTTTTCGATGGTACGTAATGCAATCATTAGATTACTTGGGCTAGCGAGTAAAATATTATTATCTAAGGCGAGTTGTACCAAACTTGGATCATGCTCTAACGCGGCAATAAATGCAGGTTCAACAGCAACAAAAAGCAACACATAATCGAGCGTGTTGGCACCAATCAAATCCTGATAATCTTTTTTCCCTAATCCTCTAATGTGCTGGCGTATAGATAAACAATGCGCTTCAATTGCTTGTTTCTGTTCTACAACATCTTGGCTATTAAAATAACGCTCATAAGCCACTAGCGATACCTTGGAATCAATGATGATATTACGTTGTTGCGGTAAATTCACTACAACATCGGGCAAGAAGCGTTGTCCGTGAGCATCTTTCAAATTAACTTGTGTTGCGTACTCATGTCCTTCTCGTAAACCTGAGTTTTCTAAAATTCTCTGTAGGACGACCTCGCCCCAATTTCCTTGCTGTTTATTATCGCCTTTCAATGCGTTAGTAAGATTTTGAGTTTCTTGGTGCATTAAGTTATTGAGGTTTGCAAGTTGGTCAATTTCACGTTTTAAATTAAAGCGCTCTTTACTTTCATTAATATAACAATCATTAACTTGTTTTTTGAAGCCTTCTAATTGTGTACTTAATGGATCTAATAACTGCTTAATTGATTGTTCATTAAGTTGCTTAAACTGGATCGATTTATCCTGAAAAATACGCTGTGATAACACTTCAAATTGCTGGCTTAATTTTGCTTCAGTCGCTTGTTGATCTTGTAATCTTTGCTCACCAGCTTGTAAGCGAACATCTGACTCTCTTAATCGTGTAGTTAGTTTATTCACTTGTGTTTGCAAGCTTTCGTTGTGTAATGATAAATCGTTAATCTTAGTTTGTTGTGCTTGAGCCAGTTGTAATTGATGCTGTAAATCTTGCTCCGTAAGTTTTAGCGTGAGGTATTGTGAGGTTAGTTTTTTCTTACAACGAGATAATGTGGTCATCGCAAGTAACAAAGCAACAAAAAGAATAGTGCTGGCAATGGCAATCAGGAGTATTTTTTCATCGGCTATCAACTCCTCTAACATATTAATATTCCATTCTTTTTAATAGGTTAACGACATAAGGGTTAAGCCGGTTCCAGCAGAGTAAAAATGCTAAATAGATTGCCAGCACCACCCATTTATGAAGGTTTTTCCCTTGATCTAAATCGGAAAATGAGAAGTCGCCATAAAGAGCGCTCATTGCTTTAATGTATAGGATCATAATGATCGGGATAATTAACACCGTCAATAATTTCCAAATTAAAGAGAGAATTTGTGTATGTGGCTGATTTGACATGTCCCTTCCAATCGAAAATATAAAGACTGTAACTTTAAACAGTAATGATCTAGAAGTGAATAGTCTGTTGCAAAAATATAGCGTGATAATCTCCAAAGGTGAGACGTTAAGGGGATTTAAACCTATTGTTTGTTTTTATATTACACTCATAGCGAAGTACTCATCATTACGGCAGTTTAAACTTATAGTTAAATCATCTGTCTGATTGTTTGTTAATTAAGGGGAGCTTTGAGCTGTATTTACAGCTTGAATTTATATTAAGGTAAAAACTTGCACGTTTATGCTGTTTTTTGCGTGATATTTCTTAAAAAATGCACTAAAGTGCAAACGTCTATTATATAAACCAATTATCAAGGGGATTTTATGTGCGGTATCGTGGGTGCAGTTGCGCAAAGAGAAGTATCAGAAATATTATTGCAGGGTCTTAAAAAACTAGAATATCGTGGTTACGATTCTGCTGGCATGGCTGTTGTAGATAATAAAGGCAACTTCACTCGTGTTCGTCGGCTAGGTAAAGTGCAAGCATTAGCTGATGCACTTGATGAAAATGCAGTGCTAGGTGGAACGGGTATCGCACATACTCGTTGGGCGACACATGGCGAACCCTCTGAAGTGAATGCTCACCCTCATATTTCTGACGCTATTTCAATCGTACACAACGGTATTATTGAAAACCATCAACCACTACGAGAATTATTACAAGAACGCGGTTATGTTTTTCACTCTCAAACAGATACAGAAGTTATTGCGCATTTAGTGGAATGGGAATTAAAAACAGCTGCCTCTTTAAGAGAAGCGGTACAACAAGCTGTAATACAGCTTGAAGGTGCTTATGGCATGGTTGCTATGGATAACCGAGATGCAAGTCGTTTAGTCGTGGCTCGTTCTGGTAGCCCAATTGTTATTGGACGCGGTATTGGAGAAAACTTCCTCGCTTCTGACCAACTGGCTCTATTAAATGTAACACGCCGTTTTATGTATCTTGAAGAAGGTGATGTGGCAGAAATTACACGTCGTGATGTCTTTGTCTTTGATCGCAATGGTGAAGCTGTTGAGCGTGAAGTGATTGAATCCAACGTGGAATCCGATGCTGGCAGTAAAGGTAAATATCGTCACTTCATGCAAAAAGAAATTTTTGAACAGCCAACAGCGTTAATGGACACAATGGAAGGGCGTATTACCCTGAATAGTGTTGTCACTGAAAGCATTGGTGTGAATGCTGTTGAAATACTTAACAAAGTTGAGCATGTACAAATTATTGCATGTGGCACTTCTTATAATGCAGGTATGACAGCTCGATACTGGTTCGAGTCACTCGCTGGTGTCAGTTGTGATGTAGAGATCGCTTCTGAATTTCGTTACCGCAAATCAGTGACTCGCCCTAACAGTTTATTAATTACATTATCACAATCGGGTGAAACGGCTGATACGTTAGCGGCATTACGTTTAGCGAAAGAAAGTGGTTACATGGCGGCAATGACGGTCTGTAATGTTGCTGGTTCATCATTAGTACGCGAGTCTGATTTTGCATTCATGACGCGTGCAGGAACTGAAATTGGTGTTGCATCAACTAAAGCATTTACAACCCAGTTATTAGCATTATTAATGTTAGTAACCGCCATGGGTAAACAACAAAAACGTATTGATAAAGCGAAAGAACAAGAGATTGTAGAAGCAATTATTGCGTTACCAGCACAAATTGAAGAAGCGCTGACCTTCGATAAAGAGATTGCGGACTTGGCTCCTGACTTTGCTGATAAACACCATACGTTATTCTTAGGGCGTGGAGAGTTTTATCCGATTGCGATGGAAGCATCTTTAAAACTAAAAGAGATCTCTTACATTCACGCTGAAGCATACGCGGCTGGTGAGCTAAAACATGGCCCGTTAGCATTAGTTGATGCCGATATGCCAGTAGTAGTGGTTGCACCAGGTAACGAGTTATTAGAAAAACTTAAATCAAACGTAGAAGAGGTGCGTGCTCGTGGTGGTTTGTTGTATGTTTTCGCTGAAAAAGAAGCGGGCTTCCACAATGAAGACGGCATGAAAGTCATCAACTTACCAAAAGTAAGTGGTATTACTGCCCCAATCTATTACACCATCCCAATGCAATTACTGTCATACCATGTGGCATTAATTAAAGGGACGGATGTAGACCAACCTAGAAACTTAGCCAAAGCAGTTACGGTTGAGTAATCATTAATATTAAATTTTTAGCTGGTGTAGGTATACAAAAAACTATCATACTTACAAAAAAGTATCATACTAAACAAAAAACTATCATACTATAGTCTATCCGAGCTATGCTTAATAAATATGCATAGTTCGGATACTATAAGATGAAACAAGATTCTGCGTTTCTTACCCCTCATCCTCGCGAAATCACTAATCTACTCGAACCTGCTATTCTCAAGCGTT
>JAOFNL010000101.1 GCA_028041985.1 Psychromonas sp.
GCCGCTACAGCTGATCATTCCGCTCAAAGCGGCGCAAAAGTAGTTAATAATGCTCATCGCGTCATGACTCAATTAACTTCTGAAGTAACAAACACTGCTGAAGTTATCGATAAACTAGCCGCAGAAAGTAACCATATTAGTACTATTACAGAAACAATCAGTTCTATTGCTGGGCAAACTAATTTACTTGCCCTGAATGCTGCTATTGAAGCTGCTAGAGCTGGTGAACAAGGTAGGGGATTTGCTGTTGTAGCTGACGAGGTTCGTTCGCTTGCGTTACGCACACAAGAAGCCACCAATGAGATCCAAAGCATGGTGAGCAATTTACATACAGGGATTAGCGGTGCAGTTTCTGCAATGACCGTCAATATTCAGCAAGTTAATAATGCACTTGCTGAAGTTGAATCATCAAAAACAAGTTTCATCGATATCAGTAATAGTATCAATGAAATTAATCAATTAAATTCACACATTGCCTCTGCTACTGAGCAGCAAAAAATAGTATCTGAAGAGATGAATCAGAATATTTTATCTATCAGTGGTCAATCAAGTGTCGCTGTCGAAGAGGCGGATTATCTGCAACATCGAGCTGTAGATCTCAATAACATGGCGCTCGGATTACAAGCGCAATTGAACACTATTGACTTAGGTGTAAGTGCTTCTGAATTTGATTTTGAGTCCGCTAAGCAAGCACATCTGGCTTGGAAAACTAGGGGTCGTACTTATTTAGATGGTGATACAAGTGTATTAACCAAGTCTCAAGCTTGCTCTCATCATGATTGTAAATTAGGTCAGTGGTATTACGGGGAAGGTAAAAAACGTTATCAGTCTATTGCTGAATTCCGAGATATCGAAGCGCCTCACGCAGAGCTTCATAAGGTAATAAAAAATATTGTAGTTTCAACAGAAAGAGGTGAAATTAAAGAAGCAGAACTGCTTTATAAAAACATAGAACCACTTTCTAAAAAAATCGTGGCTTTAATCGATAAAACTAAGCAAAGCATTAAAGCTTAAGGAGAGTTGTAGGGAACGTAGTGACTCATTGTAAAATTAAACTGTTGGATGAGACGTCATGATTTTTAATTGATTGTTTTATTTTTTTGCCTTTATTTTCATTGGATTATGAATGTGTTTCTATATTTAGTAATGGGATCAATCGCAACTTATTTCATACCTTTTGATCGGTTAATTTAGAATATATGAACTACTCTTTAATTAATAAATTGCTTATGAAGCAATAGGAAATGAATGAGGCAATGAAAAGAATGTATAAGGATTTTATCGTATGAAAATACTACAGCAATTATCTTTTAAAGCGAAAATCGTGACGGTGATGGTAAGTTTATTATTTACTTCCACAGTCGCTTCTTTTTTGAGTGCCAGTTATTTCATTGAAAAAGAGTTGTCTGCAACAGATATCAATCGAATAGAGTCGCAAGTCTTATTGGTATCAAGAATTATTGAATCAAAATTAGCTGCAGACATAGCATTAGGTGAAAGCATTCAGCTTAACCTATCTAATTTAGGTAAAACCTTAGACTCAACAGGCTTTTATGGTATTACCAAAGTTCTATTTGGTTCTATCTATACACCCGATCCGAAAGTGAAATTTACCTCAGGTCAGCCCTCTACTTTGATTGAGTATAATGAGAAAACTCAAAAGCCATATTTAGATCTTGTTGAAAAATCAACGGGTAAAGATATCTATGTGAGCGATGTTTATTATCAAGATAATGTTCCGCTCATTGCGATAGCGCGCTCTTCTATCCATGCCTCCCGTGGAACGGATATTTTTATAGTCGATTTGAATTCAATTATTGATACTTTGAAAGATATACAAACCAAAGGTAGTTTTTTAGAGTTGGTAGATAATTTGGGGCAGGTAATATACAGCGATAAAGCTTCCGATGATGTGATTAAAATTGAGAAATCAATTAGTGTCGCTGGGAAAGAGTGGCATGTGATTGGTTACGTAGATAATGCCTATGTTAAAGCGCATACCGCTTCACTGAATAATAGTATTAACTTTGTTACTTTAGGCTTCGGTTCATTCATTATGTTAGTTGGTGTGGTTATTATCTTCATTACCTATAGACCGATCGTGGCATTACGGGACTTAGTTGAAGATCTTGCTGATGGTGAAGCGGATTTAACTAAACGTCTTGAAGTCAGTAATAATGATGATATTAGCAGAATCTCGAAGGGTATTAATGAGTTTGTTGAGCGATTACAAATTATTATGTTGCAGGTGAGAGAGTCGACTGAGCAATCAACCAAAGAGATTCGCTCGCTTCAGGACAGAACCAATGCCAGTAAAGAAATGACCACTAACCATAATCAAGAAATAGAGTTAGCAGTAACAGCAATTACTGAAATGAGCACGACTGCCAGTAATGTTGCTGAAAGCGCAATCAATGCGGCGAGCCAAACCAATAATGTATTAAGTGCGACTAGAAATAGTAAAGTAGTTGTTGAAGAAGCGGTGAGCAGTGTTGATAACCTAACAACTGAATTTGATAACATGGCTTCATCAATTAACAGTATGGTCTCAGATGTAGAGCGTATTGGTAAAGTGTTAGATGTTATTGGTGGCATTGCCGAACAAACGAATCTACTTGCGCTTAATGCAGCCATTGAAGCAGCACGAGCAGGAGAGCAAGGCCGAGGCTTTGCTGTGGTTGCTGATGAAGTGAGAGCTTTAGCGGCAAGAACACAAAAAAGTACTGCTGAAATCAATGAAATGTTGAACAAACTACAATCTGGAAGTTCTAAAGTAGTGGATGCGTTAGACGGAACATTAGTAAGTTGTCATGCGACTTCTGATAATACTAATAAAATCCATGAGTCTTTGGATATGGTTGTCGAGTCGGTGACTAATATTTCTGAGCTTAATGAGCAGATTTCACATTCAGCTAATGAGCAACGAGAAGTGAGTTTGGAAATAGACAAAAATATGATGGCGATGCGTGACATGGTATTGAGCTTAGGTCGTAATAGTGATCTAGCAGTAGAAAAAATGGGGGAACTAACTAAAACGAACCATTCATTGGAAGAACTCATGGCGCAGTTTAAGTTGAAGTAACAAAGATAGATTGTGAATTCAATAACGTTTAAGTACATGTAAAGTAGTTGATAAAACCTTAGTTTTATTTCTTCGCCACATAAGTTAATTTACTCATGTGGCTTTTTTATTTCCTCGAGTTATGACCTCCAAATTGATGTGGTAATTAGATAATAGCAATCACAATAAATAGCTGATCTATTTCATTCGATAAAAACTCACTTCTTCGTATAAATTTCGTAAAGGAAACATGCGTTTATGTTAATTCTAGCATCGAATTGAATCGTTTTTTTTACGTAAAATTTAGACTACATAATTAATATAATTGGTATAATCCTTCAAAGAATAAAACCCCAGTCCACACTTTCATTAAAAACAAAATGACGCACATGGCAATTAAGAGAATGTATTGCTAAATTTATTTTGAATCCAAATAATTGGGCTTAGTGAAAAAAACTATAAAACACTGCATATTCGCTCATTTTATAAAACAAAGGAAAAACTATGAACTTGAACCATTTGAAATTATCAACTATTGCATTGGCATTATTATCAACAGTGGGGTGTTCAACAGTGGATGTTCCTGCAGCTAAGGCTGTAGCACCAATGAAAACCGTCACAGGAGTGCAAGTTGAGCCTGCTAAATATCCACAGTTTGCAGAGATATTAAAGGCGTCAAAACTACAAATATCTGTTCCAAATGCGAAACCGGGATCTAAAGAAGAGATGGCAGAGGATGGTAATTTTTCTGGCATTGTTACCGAGAACTTTTATGTTGATCAGGGCTCAGAAGCATTAGTCTTCAAAATGGAAGGTTATAAGTTACGTAATGAACTACGTGTGCTTGAAAATTTTAAAACTAATGATCCACACACTTTCCATCGTTTGACGGCAAAATTGCTGTTGGTTGATCCCTATGGTTCGATTAAAAATAGTCCAGCAAAAAATAATGAAATGACTGTTTTACAAGTGCATAACAAAGGTACGGCTGATGATGGAAAACATGGAGTTGGTTATATTCCTCATCCTCTTTTACGTGTTGTTTGGTTAGGTGACCGAAATGGTGTTAAAAATCATTACTGGGCAGTAATTAAAACCAATGCGCTTGACTGTAGTAAGAAAACGGGGACACCTGATAACCCAGAATGTAAAGATTCATACACAAAAATTGATTTAGGCGCTGCTAGTGCAACAGTACCAACAAAATTCGATATTATTGTTGGTGGTGAAAAATTGGTGATCAATGTTGATGGTGAAACAAAAGTAGACCACAGCTTATCTTACTGGACGCATATGCTAAGTTACTTTAAAGCAGGTGTTTATAACCAATTCAAGGACGGACAAAGTAATGGTCATTTCTATCAACTTGAATATGTGACTGAAACAAAATAATTAACTTTATTAATAATACCGAACGCCTTTACGTTAAATGCCGTAAAGGCGTTTTTTATGTTCATTTTTTATGTTCATTATTTAAGAGAGTTATCTTTAAACCAATGTGGTGTTCGGTTAATAATTGCAACCAATGCAAGCATAACAGGTACTTCAACTAATACCCCGACTACAGTGGCTAGTGCCGCGCCTGAATGTAACCCAAAAAGCGATATAGCAACCGCCACTGCCAATTCAAAGAAATTTGATGTACCAATTAAGCTCGCAGGCCCTGCGATGTTATGGGGTAATTTCATCCATTTTGCGATGCCATAAGTAATAATAAAAATACCAAAAGTTTGGATGGTTAATGGTATTGCAATTAAAAATATCGCAAGTGGTTCTGCAATAATAGTATTGGCTTGAAAGCCAAACAGCAGTGTTACCGTTGCCAATAAACCCACCATTGACCAAGGTTTCAACTTAGCCAGCAATGTTGGTAATGCTTCATTGCCTTTACTATTAAGTACTTTTCTCGTTAGTACACCTGCCATTAATGGCAGAAGTACATATAGAAGGACTGAATAAAGCAATGTTTCCCATGGTACTTGAATATCGCTCACACCCAACAAAAACGCTGAGATCGGTGCAAAAGCAAAAATCATGATTAAATCATTAACGGACACTTGTACTAGTGTGTAGTTGGGATCGCCTTTCGTCAGTTGAGACCACACAAACACCATTGCAGTGCAAGGTGCTACGCCCAATAAAATCATACCTGCGATATATTCTTGTGCGGAAGTGGGATCAACTAAATCAACAAAGAAAATTCGGAAAAATAACCAGCCAATCAATGCCATAGTAAAGGGTTTGATAAGCCAATTAATAACCACTGTTAATATCAATCCTTTAGGATTTTTACCGACATCTTTAATGGCTGAAAAATCAATTTGCACCATCATCGGATAGATCATCACCCAGATAAAGATTGCAATCACTACGTTGACATGTGCGATTTCAAGGTTAGCTATCTGTTGGAAGGTATCAGGTGCCCATAGACCAAATAGCACACCTGTTACAATGCTTATCGCTACCCAAACGGATAGGTAGCGTTCAAAAATACCCATTTTTATTCCTTTAACTTGGGTTACTAATCAATTTAGCCTGCAACATTCACGACAACTCGACCGCGTACTTTACCTGCAAAAAGTTGCTCTGCAGTGTCGATTGCTTCTTCTAAACCGATTTCATTGACAATATCGTCAAATACGTTTGCATCTAACACTTGAGCCAAACGTTCCCATGCTTCAATTCTATCTGCTGTAGGGCGCATGACACTATCAATACCTGCTAAGGTAACACCGCGTAAAATAAATGGCATCACTGTTGCTGGTAAATCCATTCCTTGTGCTAAACCACAAGCTGCCACTACACCACCGTATTTTAAGCTTGCACAAATATTAGCAAGGGTATGACTACCAGCTGAATCAATCGCCGCTGCCCAACGTTCTTTTGCCAATGGTCGACCTGGTTCAGTTAATGTCGCGCGATCAATGACTTCAGTTGCCCCTAATTTTTTAAGGTATTCAGCTTGCTCAACACGTCCAGTTGAAGCAATTACTGTGTAGCCTAGTTTAGCTAAAATGGAAACAGCAAAACTACCTACACCACCATTTGCTCCGGTCACTAAAATGTCACCTTTATCGGGTGTAATACCGTGTTTTTCAAGCGCAAGAACACATAACATTGCCGTATAACCAGCAGTACCAATAGACATCGCTTGGCGAGGAGAAAAAGCGCTTGGCAATGGAATTAACCATTCACTTTTTAAGCGTGCTTTTTCGGCTAAACCACCACAATGCACTTCTCCAACACCGTAACCATTCAGTAAAACTTGATCGCCTACCTTAAATTTATCACTGCTACTTTGTTCAACCGTACCCACTAGATCAATACCTGGAATCATTGGAAAGGTACGTACAACAGGCCCTTTTCCAGTGATTGCCAGTGCGTCTTTATAATTTAATGTGCTGTAAGAAACGTTTATAGTGACATCACCTTCAGGCAACACACTGTTATCAATTTGTTTTACCGCAGAATGGTAACCTTGTTCGTCTTTCTCGATTAAAATGCCTTTGAACATTTTCTTTTCCTCTTTTAAATGATTTATTAAGTGCTAAACCAAAATACTTTATTTAGGTAAGCCCGCAATAAAATGGTTGAAGTAACTATCTAAGGGTTGAGTGTTCTGTACTAATCTTGTTCTAGTGACCGCACCTTCCCAGCCAATCCAAAAACACTCTGCTAATTCATCACAATTAGCTGTGGCAGATAAGTCCCCATTCTGTTGAGCTGATTTAAAGCAGCTTGAAACTCGTTGTTCCCAAGAGATAAAAATATTAATTAATATTTCCCTGAAACTTTCAGGTAATAAATCAACTTCTTGGCCCAGATTACCTACCAAACAACCACGTTTGAAATGGTGTCGAGCGATGCCTGACTTAGCACTTTCAACAAAATTTTTAATACGAATTAATGGCGGATAAGATTCATCTAATAAATACCTATCTAGTTTATTTGCAAAATAATTTGCATAACTTTCAATGACAGCTAGTCCAAAAGCCTCTTTATTTGCGAAGTAATAATAAAAAGATCCTTTTGGTACACCTACTTTCTTTAAAATAGGATCAATACCAGATGCTGCAAAGCCACTTTCTGTTAATTGTTCAAGTCCACTACGGATCAATTCCATCTTAGTATTACGATTATCTCGTGTACTTTTGGGCGGTCTACCACGGCGTGGTTTTATGTTTTCTAATGTCATTTTTTTATTATAGACCGGTCGTCTATTAAATAACAAACATT
>JAOFNL010000102.1 GCA_028041985.1 Psychromonas sp.
TACACCTTCTACATCAGCATTATCCGTGTAAAGTACACCCACACCTGCAGCTGTAACATTCCATTCATTCGCCACATCTTTGGCAATTAATGTATCTGTACCCGCGTCGTCTTCGCTTCCACCACTCACTGTGCCAGAAATACTACCCGTGACATCATCGTTAGTGCGAGTAAAGGTAAAGGTGTCATTGGCATCCCCACCAGTAATATTTTCAATACCAGCGAATTCAGCATATTGAGTGCCATCTGTAGAGGTAGAAAGTGTACCTGTGTTTTCATCCGTAATTGACCAAGCATTCTCAACATCTTTCGCAATTAATGTGTCTGTCCCCGTGCCACCCGTGATATCACCTGAAATACTGCCGGTGGTCGAACCATCAACAAAGGTGAACGTGTCATCTCCACTGCCACCCGTTAGGTTTTCTATCGAACTAAAATCAATAGAATCTGTCGCTTCCGTGCTATCCAGTGAAACGCTGCCTGTATCCGCTGAGGTAATTGACCATGCATTATCTTGGTTCAAAGCGGTTAACGTATCTGTTCCAGAACCACCAATGATGGTTTGAATTTCAGAAAAATTGATTGAAGTAGAAGTAGAGTTTTCTACAGAAGTCACTGTACCTGCATTAGCAGAGGTTAATTGCCATGCACTTGTAGTTGTATTATAAATATAACTAAGCGTATTGCTTCCATCGTCTACGCTAGCATCACCAGCATCACCACCAGACACTGTTGAGGTGATGTTTGCTCCATCATAGATGTAGAAAGTATCATCACCCGCTCCTCCAGTTAATGAAGATGTGACAGAGGCTCCTGCATATATATAGAAAGTATCATCACCCGCTCCTCCAGTTAATGAAGATGTGACAGAGGCTCCTGCATATATATAGAAAAGATCACTTCCAGAATTACCAGTAGCGCTACTTACATCACTCCCATCATAAAAATAAAAATTATCGCGATGTGATCCTCCATCGATTTCACCAACCTCTCCATATATATAGAAAGTATCATAATGGCCATTACCATATATATAGTTAACTTCGCCACCTGAACTTACAGTAAATGCATCATTTTGATTTCCCCCATAAAGAGTTCCAACAGATGCTGTTGCTTCGATATTAAATGTATCTGCACCATCATTACCCCAAACATTGGTTACGTCTGAATCACCATTTAAATTAAAAGTATCCGCACCGCCTTTACCCGTTATACTCGTTATTTCTGCAGATATATCGAATGTATTGCTATATGACCCACTTGAAGTTGCGACAAGATTTTGAATATTTTCAAATGTTGCGTAGCTAATACTGCTAGTCACATTGCTAGCATCATAGCTGTCCTCTGTGTAAAGTGTCCCACTATAATCGCTATCGACAACCCACCTGTTAGCTGCGTCATCACCTGTTAATGTGTTATCACCACCACCCCCATCAATTGAAACAGAAACTGTATCGTCACTTGCATTAATAACAAAGGTATCGTCTTGTGTACCGCCGGTGAGATTTTCTATGTCTGAGAAAGTGAGGTTGAGGTCTTCGATTTCGCCAGCATTATCTAGACCGATTGACCAACTTAAAGTATCGCTACCACCTGTATCATACTCGACGGTTAGAGTTTGTGTGCCTGTTGCAGCTGCGATGGAATCATCAATATCATCATCCTGAACCTCAACATTAACCGTTGAAGTAAATGCGGTCGTTTTATTTACTGTGACACTTCCAGCGTCACCATTAATAGTTATGGCGATTGCACTTTTTAATTCAGTTACATCATCCACAGCATCTGAATACGTGCCATAAGCTTCCGTTACTGCAGTATCTGCATCATCATAACCATCCTCTACTTCAGATAAATCGCCTAAGAAAGCTAATGCAGTGGTATATTCACTTAACGCAGCATCTGCTATTTCTTGGTGGGTTAGTAACTCACCATTGAGCCCATCAGTGACATCAATATTCTCATTTAATTTTATTTCATTGCCAATGATCGAAACAGTCCCACCACTACCACCAGAACCAGCAGCTGTGGCACCAGATTGTGAGCCTATTCCATCACCACCTAATGCAGATAAAGCACCATTGACCTCAATCGTTTCGGCGGCAATAGATATACCTCCAGCGTCGCCACCATCAGCTTCATTTAATGAACCGGCACCACCATCATCTATATCATTGACGTCATAATCTGAATCTTTATCATCCCCATTAGCGTCTGCACCATTAGTATTAATTGTTGCATTGATAGTAACCGTAGTATCCTCGCCTTCTGATAAAATACTTACAGCACCACCATCACCGCCATCTTGACCAGACAAAGAGCCCGAATCACTATAATCACCTGTCGTTCCGACACTAGAAATTGCACCGTTACTGACAATACTGCCTAAGGTGCTCGACAATGTAATATCACCACCATCACGACCTTCTACACCATTACCCCCATCACGATTAGCAACGCCACCATCGGCGGTTAACACACCAACGATAAGTGCTGCTTTATCAATCTCTTCTGTATCTTCACCAGTAGTATTATCTTTAATAAATGTATCCAAGCCTGACGTGATAATCTCAATTACACCACCATTAGCATTTTCAGCGCCGGTTGTATTGATTTCGGCAAGGCTGCTGTCGAAGGTTTCGCTGTTTGAGGTGAATGTGCCGCCTTCGGTGGTGATTGAGCTATTACTTAAGAAAGTAACTTCTCCGGCTGCGACTTTATTATCTTCATCATCTGTGTCTGTTTTATAAATACTGACGTTACCGCCTTCAGAGGAGATTGAACTGTACGCACCGAATGAAACATCACCACCGGCGTCAATATCAACATTGCCACCATCGGTAGTGATTGAGGCATAACCAATTTCCTCTTCTGTTCCTTCAATGCCACTTTCAGTACCAATAGTGACATCGCCTACAGCTATCATACTGAGCGCGCCATCTTCTGTGCTGATGGTAAAACCATCGGCAATAATGATATCGTCGCCGGCATCAAGCGCTACATTTAAGCTATCGCCTGTGCCATCGTTATTGCTGGTGTTACCATCATAAATAGAACCACTTGCTAAGGTAATATCGTTGGCGGCATCCAGTATCAGCGTTCCTTCCCCCGTATCATTAAAATCAAGATCGGCAGTCCAGGTTATATTGCCTTCCCCAGTACTATCAGTATCGGTATCACTAGGGTCTACATCAGTACTGGTGCTGGTTTGAATGGTAACGGAAGTGCCAGAAAATAATGCATTTTTAATAAGTGATACGTTGATTTCGGTATCACTCTCAATAGATGTAAATACGGCATCATCGGTATCAGTATCACTATCTTGATCAAGATCGGTTGTCTCGGTAGAATCATTAACAATAGTTATATTATAAGGGTCGATTAACCACTCCCCGCCGTCACCATTTTCCGCACTAACGTCGGGGGTCGTGGTAATATCAAAGCCTTTAAGACCAGAGGTTTCAACAAAACCGCCATCACCGCTCGCTTCACCACCAGTGGCAGAAAGTTGCCCGTAAACACGGGTGGTGTCTTCGGCAAATACGATCACCGTACCACCATCACCAGAAGGGCTACTTTCTGATTCGGCAACACTGCTTACACTATCGCTTTCCGTTGCACTCTCTGCACTTTCACTGCTCATGCCATCGGCGCTAACACTGGTCTCTTCACCAATATAGGTATAAGTCGCATTACGCAAGCCGTCGTCTTCACCCTGTAGGCCGCCACCAATATAGATTTCACCGCCGTCACCCCCGCTGGCGTCAACACTGGCATTATCAAATAAGCCAACGTTTTCACCGAGGATCTTAATGGTGCCGCCCGTGGCGTTTTCACCAGCAGTGGCTTGGGTTTGGCTGTCGCCCGTTAATAAAGTGGTATCGGTGGCGTGCAGCTCAATATGTCCGGCTTCGCCATCTTCTGTTTTCGCCAGCAAATCACCGCTGCTGGTGACGTTATCACCGAGCAATACAATTTGTCCTGCATCATTAACAGTGTCACTGCTTGACACATCAATGCTGCCTGTATTAACTAGATCGGCACCATCACCGAGGGTAAAACTACCATCTTCGTGTACCACCACACTGGTGGCATAATCACCCGCGTTCACCGCTTGTGAGAAAATGTCTTGGCTGACACTGGCGGTTAATAAAACCTTACCGCCAGCTGCATTAATTTCACCGCTGTTAAGCACGGCTGCATCAACACCTAATTCATCCTGAAGCATGGCTTCAGTCACACTGACACCGAGTAAACCACTATTATCAAACGTTAAAACAGACTGTTTACCAGAGGCTAATGTGACCGTACCGAGATTGGCTTGGATCAACCCATGGTTTTCAACTTGTTTACCAATTAGCGCGACATTGCCGCCGACAGAAGCATTGATCAGACCATAGTTGATTACCGTGCCTTCACTGTCTAGCAACTCAGTGAGCACGTATTCGCCGTTCATAAAGTCACTGCTGTTTACCTGCAACCCAGAGGCAATAATGCTGCCGACGTTGATCACGGACGTGCCCGTAAAGAGCAAACCATTTGGGTTAGCGAGGATCACCACACCGTTTGACTCGATGCTGCCGGCAATGACCGAGCCGTCTGAACTGAGGATATTATTGAGTGAAATGGAAGTACTGTCTGGCTGGTTATAGATGACACTTTCAGTGGCATCTATATTATAACTGTCCCAATCAATGGCCATATTATCAGAGGTTTGATCAATAATAGTACTGAGATCATCAACAGTGATGGTGCCCGTCCCTCCCACGATCACCGCGCCACTTGGCTCAGCACTCACTTGGTGAAACAGTGTAGGGATTAAATTTAACGTGGCAAAAGCAATACAAACAGAAAGTGCCGTGCCAGAAAAACGAAAACGCTTTTGCAAGCCTTTATTGTTACCAATACTTTTTAATAAAGGTTGATGAAAAGGCCCAGAAAGTGAGCCAATCGTTGCAGTCGCAGTCAGTCGTTTACGCGATGGTGTGTTCAAACCATGTATCAATGCACTATCGGTCGCACTCTTTACTGTATGATCCATGGTACGGTTTTCATGTGAACCTTGCGCCTGCATCCCTGACAACTGCTTTTTCATCGTAAATCCCTTTCGTTATCTAAAGCAACGCATCGTTAATCTAATTTAAACAGTGATGCGTTTTAATTATTTTTTGTTTATATTTGAATCAAGAGCTTTTATGAGTGTGCTGCAATTATTAACTTGAGTACCAATATCGTGATTCACTCAGCTCAGTTAATAGTTGTAATAAAATGTCCAACCTTTATCGTTGGTCAGCGTATCCACGGCATCCAACGAGGCATCACTGGGCACACTATAACCACCACTAAAGCTCTGCCCTGCTGGCACATCTTGTGCGGCAAGGCTATTTAATAATTTATCGTAATTCTCTGTGGACAAGTTTCCAAACCAAAACATGAATGACATATCCGTTGCTGAAGAAAAGTCCCAACCACTGAGATCTTGATCAAATGCATCTGTGCCAACAAAGGTAGTGTAAAAATTTTCAACTTGGCTAACATCCCAGCCACTGATATCTTGATTGAACATAGTCACACCACTAAATGTGTTTTCCATGGTTGTTACCGAGCTAACATCCCAGTTGCTAATATCTTGATTAAAAGCAAGGGCTGTAGCAAAAGTGTATTTTAAAGTAGTCACGGAGCTAACATCCCAGTCTCCAATATCTTGGTTAAACGCATGAGCATTGAAGAAAGTTTCTTCCATATCGGTGATGTGCCCCACTTGCCACAGGCTGATATCGCCGTTAAAAGCCTCTGCGTATGCAAAGAATTCAGCTAAACTATCCACCAAACGCAGGTCGGGTGTATCGGTGGCATTGCCAACCACGTTAGTAGCATATGTTAAAAAGCCTTCCACGTTTTGCCACTTAATATCGCCCCATTGCTCGATACTGACGTAACTAGAACTAGTGGCTTTAAACTTTGGAAAGTCACCACTTATTTGTACGGTATAATTGCCCGCTGCAGCGTAGGTATGGGTTATTTCTCCGGTTACCCCTTCATCAATCGAGTCATCTCCCCAATCGATGGTGAAGTCGTAGCTATAGTTATCGGGGTCAATATTGGGGGTAAAGGTTTCACCCGCTTCTGTGATTTGGTAAGTAAAAATAAACGGACGCGCTTCAACGATGGTCACCGTTCGCTCCAGTGCTTCACTGACATTGCCGGCAATATCACTTGCGGTGTAGGTGACATAGAAAATATCGTCAACACAGTTATAATCATCGGATTCATTAAAGGTAATATCGGCGCACTCATTGTCAACACCTGCAGTAAACGTGGTGCTGAACTCGCTGATGTCACCGTCGACGTCATCAATAACCGTTAAACCATACTCTAAATAATCACGTCCTTGGCCCAGTTCGACGCTGTCTGCCCCACTTAAGGTAATTTCCGGTGCCGTGGTATCCGGTGTTGAGCTACTACTATCACTACTCCCACAGGCAGAGACTAACGTGCCGAGTAGCACAGCAGACGATAACTGAATCAGTGTTTTAGACTTAACGTTAATAGATAGTGATGAGAAAATTGGTTTAACCACTGATACAGCAGAACCTTTAGAGGAGAATAATGTCATAAAACATTCCTGTTCATTAACACCACTCCGCCTAACAACCTGCTCACTCTTGCTCGTTAAAAAAGTGCTTTTCTGCGTTGCATTCAATCGCAATAGCTGGCGATTACTCAATCATGCGCCTTGAACTACACTCTTTTTCCTTCGCAATAATTGGTCATTCAATTAAGCGGAATGGTATATATATAAATGAGAGCTAAAAAAGCTATAAAATTAAAAATTATAATGGTGAAATTTACCACATAAAAAGTAAAAAAAACATCCTAAAAAATGAAAGAGAGATGAAAGAATATGTCGAAAAAACAGAGTGTTCGCTTATAAGTCACAACTTTGACGTCAAACACACCAATAACATATAAAAAACATCAAATCGCTAACCCGTTAGACTTAATAAAGGCATGTTGTTTAACTATTCAGTGACAAATAAACAACAAAATTAATTTTTCATTTTATGTAAAAACTTTAGACGTCGATTTTCTTATGGAGGTTAAAATAAAGTAACTAGTATTATACCATTCCGCCTAACAACCTGACCATTATTGCTCATTTAATTAAGCGAAATGGTATTATTGAGGAATAGTTACTATCCAAGCATGGCAAGTTTTTATACTCGTGACCATTGAAGGTGAAAAATTCAGCAATCGGTGT
>JAOFNL010000103.1 GCA_028041985.1 Psychromonas sp.
TGCCGTTTTACCAACACCAGATTCACCAACTAATAGAGGGTTATTTTTACGACGGCGACATAAAATTTGAACACAACGTTCAAGCTCTTTTTCTCGACCGATGAGGGGATCTATTTTACCTGCAAGAACTCGTTCATTAAGATTGATTGTAAAAGGCATTTCATCACTTTCTTCTGCTTTTTCACTCCTATTTTCGGTTTCATGAAATACAACACTATCAGGATGTTTTTCCATACCATGGGAGAGATAATTAACGACATCTAAACGTGATAAACTGGCTTTTTTCAAGAAATAAACCGCTTGGGATTCTTCTTCGCTAAACATGGCAACCAATACACTAGAAGCAGTCACTTCAGTTTTACCTGATGATTGCACATGAAAAATTGCACGCTGTAATACTCTCTCGAAGGCAATAGTTGGTTGAATATCTAACTTTTGTGCATGAATTTCAGGAATGCTTGGATTAGTTTCTATAAATGCGTTCAATTCAATATGTAAAGACACCATATCAACAGAACAGGCTAAGAATATTTTTTTGATCTCATCATTTTCTAACAGCGCTAATAATAAATGCTCCAAGGTCATAAATTCATGAGATTTATCATAAGCAATACGGAACGCTAAATCGAGGCTATGTTCTAAAGGTTTATCTAACATAAAAGCTCCTTAGAGGGATGAATAGTTGAATGCAATAACGCTATTGTTAACTCTCTTTTTCCATCGTACATTTTAAAGGGTGTTCATTTTCCTTTGCATAGTTAGTCACTTGCATCACTTTTGTTTCGGCGATTTCAGCGGTAAATATCCCACAAACACCTATTCCTTTATAATGTACGTTTAACATCACTTCAGTGGCAGCTTCATGATCTAATCGGAAAAACCGCTGCAACACTTCGATGACAAAATCCATTGGAGAATAATCATCATTATGTAATATCACTTTATACAAAGATGGTGGTACTAACTTCGTTTCTTGGGACTCAATCGTTGCCGACTCATTATCCGTTTGTGGAGAATTTTGTTCACTCATCTTTTAGTCTAGTCTTCATTATTAAAGTTATTGAAAAAATTAGATAACAATACATAAATATCAATTATACCTTAGAGTAAAGCTTAACTTTAAAATGTGCAATCAGTAGAAGGGAAAAAAGCTATGAGGGTGTGAGCGGTCATTAAAATGATTATTAGTTCAACAATTAAAAAGTTGTAAGGTAAAGCCCTCTTAAGTTTAAATAATAGGGCATTGTAAATATTTTTATTATTTCCGATCTAGTTTAGCTTTTAAGCGCTCTTGCACTACTTTTACCAGTTCATCGGGTTGGAATTTAGATAAAAACTCGTTGCATCCCACTTTTTTAACCATGGCTTTATTAAAGTCGCCACTTAAAGAAGTATTAAGTACAACAAATAATTCGCACATAGCAGGATCATTGCGAATTTCATTGGTCAGTTTATAGCCATCCATTGCTGGCATTTCAGCATCAGTAATTAACATCAAGAGTTCTTCTTCGACATTTTTACCTTCTTCAATCCAAGTCTTTAAAATAGTTAATGCTTCTAAGCCATTCTTAGCAGGTATGATTTCAATACCTAGTTGTTCTAAAGTACTTGAGACCTGCTTGCGAGCAGTTGAAGAATCATCTGCATGGAGAATTTTACGTCCAACAAATTCAGAAAGAATGTTTTGATCCACCACACCTTCTGAAATATCAATTTTATAATGCAAGATTTCTGCTAAGACTTTTTCTACGTCAATAATTTCAACTAATTCTTCTTTTCCTCCCTCTTTCAATTTGGTAATAGCGGTCAAATAATGATTTCGCCCAACGGTTGACGGTGGCTCCATTATTTCTCCCCACGTCATATTAACAATATGTTCAACTTTACCAACCAGAAAACCCTGAACCGTTCGATTATATTCAGTGATAATCAAATTAGATTCAGCATCTGCTTGCAAAGGTTGTAAACCAATCGCTGCTTTTAGATTAATAACAGGGATTGATTCACCACGAATAGTGGCAACACCATCAATATGATAGTGAGAATTAGGCAGCTTATTGAGAGCAGGTAATTTAACTACCTCTTTAACTTTAAATACATTTAAGGCAAAAAGTTGGCGACCAGATAGATGAAATAATAACAATTCTAAACGATTTTCACCGACTAAATTGGTACGTTGATCAATCGTATCCATTAAATTAGCCATATTGATATCCCTATAATAAAACAAACTTAGAAGCGCTAAGTCTAGTTCGCTTTACAAAAAAAATAGAACTACAGAGAGTAAATTTCCTAAAATTTGAAGGAGATGCGTAAAATACCGTCTTTGATCAGAATAATGCCGCATATTTAAACTACACAAGCTCATTTTTAAGTTAGAAACAATATCACCTAATACTTTGGGTCACTAAATGACTTAGAAGTACTGATAATCGGTTTATTTTCTCATTTGATAACTGCCTATAATCGAAATAAGGGCACACAATCACTTTTTGTTGCAGATCAACTGCAAACTCTTCATCGAACCAATGTAATTGAGCGAGCAAGTGACCTTCATTAATGAGCTTTTTCGCATAGGTTCTTCCGCAGATAATATGAAACCTATTAACGAGAATACTAGGCATAAAATCGGATAAATTAGGGTAACTGAATATTAACGCTGTACGGCTATTTTTCTGTAATAGATGTTCGTCTCGATAGGTTTGCCAAGTGATATCCCTATTAACGAGATCAAAGTGTTTATCATCCAAGGCATACAATAGCTTCGCATAAACATTAAAAACTTTACGCCAACCATTACCACAAGTTTTACCAATTAATTCTATTTCACCAGACCGCATTGGTATCAACCTATTTAATAATCGGTAATCAGGCATATCTGGTTGATTGCCGATATACACCGCCAAAGTAAATTGACTATCACCAAAACCAATCGTGTTATTTGTCATCGAACACTTGGTTGATCTTTTTATTAAGATGATGAATGACTTGATTGGAACTACCACGCCACGCTAATGAGAGGTCCGCTAACTCTGCCTCAAACTTTCCATCAATTAATACATCAATTAAATCAACAACCTTTTGTTGCTCTGCATTCAGTTCAGTTAATAAATACCCAGTCCAAATCCAAATGTCTTTGTTTTCACATTCAGTTTTAACTCGTTGTACTAATCTCAAAACTTCTGCAACATTCGCAGGATGTAATGGATCACCTCCTGATAATGTAAGCCCTTGCTTTTTAATTCGTTGATCATTCAAATCATCAATAATTTGTTCTGCTAATGCTTCGGTAAATAATTCACCTGCGTCAGGTGACCAAGTTGATTGGTTATAACAACCTTTGCAATGATGAACGCACCCCGAAACAAAGAGAGAGCAACGAGTGCCTTCCCCATTAAGTACATCAATAGGATAATATTTAGAGTAATGCATGCTATTTCCGTCATATAAAATTAAAAAGACAAACGCTAATAAAAATCATTTAAAACAATAGCTTTGAATAATATTAATTTTAAAATATTATTAATTCAATGTATTGACGTTCACAAAAACTACACTTACAAAAGAAAGGATTAGAACTATTGAATTAGATAATTTATTATCTTAAATCATGGAGCATTAACTGCAAAATATTATTGAATTAGCAACTTATTGTACTTCATTAAAATATATTTTGATTCGCATAATGAAAGAGTTCAACCCAATAAACGGTCAAAAATTAATATAATACTAAGTATTAATGGTCGATATTACTTTAATGTCATGCACGAAGCATGTCCTTTTAATAGCAACATTATTTAATTCGACTATGATCGAGTTAATCAGTTAAACAAAGGCTTTTCATGAATAGATTACTTTTACCTTTTTCTGGACTTATTCTTAGCATATTTATATCACCTGCTTCTTTAGCAGTTTCTCCTGAACCTTTCCGTATACTACATGTGATGAGTTACCACCCAGATTGGGAGTGGAATATAGATCAGCTACAAGGCTTTAAAGACGGAATAGGTGATCTCGAAGTAGACTACAAAATTGTCGCGCTTGACACTAAAAATGCCGATGAAAAAGAGATTCAGCTCAAAGTACAAGAAGCGAAAAAAACAATTGCAGAATGGCAACCTAATCTACTTTATAGCAATGATGATAACGCGCAAAAATACTTAGCTCAATTTTACACCAACACCTCTTTACCTATCGTATTTAGTGCGGTCAACCTCGACCCTGCTGAATATGGATTTGATAAAGCAAAAAATGTCACCGGTGTTATGGAGTACGAACATTTCATTCCTACCATCAATCTATTGCGATCAATGGTAGGTGATATTGATCGCATTGCTATTATCATTGATGATGATCCAACCTGGATAGGGGTAACTGCTCGGATACGTGAACATTTAAAAAATAACAAAGAACTAGAAGTTACTGAATGGATTTTAGTTAATGATTACACTGAATACAAAACCGCGATAAAATCATTACAAAACAAAGTAGATGCAGTTGGATTATTAGGGATTTTTAATCTAGAAGATGAGTCCAACAAAGTGGTTGATTATACAAAAGTATTAGAATGGACAGCAGAACATAGCCAATTACTTGATTTCTCTTTCTGGGAATCAAGAGTTGACTCCGGAACACTATGTGCAGTTGCAGTTTCAGGTTACGAACAAGGTTTAATTGCAGGTCAAATGGCAAGAAAAATATTAAAACAAGGCATGTCACCATCTGATATCCCGATACAATCTAGCGATAAAGGAGAGCCAATGATAAGCCTCCCAAGAGTTAAAGATCTGAATTTAAATATTGACGTTCAACTATTGCTAGATAATACCGTTAAAAAACATTATAGCTGGAAAGAATAATGCAACATTCGCTGAAAAAACGCATCGTTCTTCTATTCTCAATCGGTTTATTCTCAGCCCTATTTATTACGGCTTCAGTATTTACTATTGAGTTGCAACACCGCTACAAAGAATTATTGATTCATATCGGACAAACTGCCGCAGACCAACTAAGTTACAAAACAGAAAAATTAATTCGCCTAGGATTAATTCCTGAAGAGTTTACAGGCTACCAAAAACTACTTGAAGAAACGCTTAACCCAAAAGAAGGTATTATTTATGTCGCATTAATTAATACTAAAAACAAAGCAATTTTTGAAGCGGGTAATCGACCTGAAAACTTTACTGACACGGAACAATGGAAAGCATCAGATAACCACAGCTGGCTAAATGTGTTTTCCACGATAGAACCATCCATTTTATCTATTGCTATCGCTTTAGATGAAGATGTAGCCAATCGAAAAACATTCAATTTCATTAAAACAAGCCTAATCTATTCCATCTTGATTGCATTAATCGTTATTTTGGCCTTAACCATATTTTTAAATATCCACCTAGGTCGCCCCGTCAAAAAATTGGTAGAACAGATCCAACAAACCAATTTAAATAATGCTGAAAGTTTTAAAAACGATACATTAACTCGTTCAGATGAATTAGGTGTTATTGCAAGAGCATTTTCAGAACTCATGCAAAAACTCAGTCTCAGCCAGCACTCCCTAAAACAAAGCAACACAGAACTAAAATCGATCACAGAAGAATTAGAAAAAAGAGTGCTTGAACGGACTAAAGAAGTTGAGTCCATGAATAAAAAGCTAAAGAATATCGCGCACATTGATTCACTCACAGGCTTGATGAATCGCTTTAGTTTTGATCATGACTTTAACAATCGCTTTGACAATGCCAAAAGACACGAACGCAATTTTATCATCCTATTAGCTGATTTAGACGGTTTTAAAGACGTAAATGATAGCTTCGGCCATGCGGCTGGTGATCATGCGCTTAAAATAATAGGTTCAAGACTACGAACATCCTTCACCTATGGACATAGTGTTTACCGAATTGGCGGTGATGAATTTGTTATATTAATTGATGAAAACATCGACCAAACAGAATTAATTAGCCTAATAGTGCAACTTAGACGCTTAATTTCTAAACCAATATTTTATGAAGAAGAACTATTACCTTTCGGTGTGAGCGTTGGTGCAGTCAATAGTAAGAATCAAATCGACAGTAATGCTAAACAATTATTGAGGCATGCAGATAAAGCAATGTATGAAGCAAAAAATCAAGGTGTTGATTATATAATCAAATAAAAAAAGCTTTCAAATTACAGATAGTTTTTGCCATTTAAAAGCATATCTATCCCGTTATACCAATTGTATTAAGTATGTGATCTAAATTTTGCGCAGAGAAAACGACTCAACTCGAGGCATAAATTGATGTAAATGGTTGTTCCCTTTGCGAAATTTATAAGTAATACCATTCCGCTTAATTAAATGACCAATTATTGCGAAGGAAAAAGAGTGTAGTTCAAGGCGCATGATTGAGTAATAGATAATTGGACTCCCCCAACATCCAAAAATGTGGGGTAATATAAAAGTTCCTACACAAATATATTAGAGAGTCCTTAACATGCATAATACAAGAGTTGGTGTTGACCTGGCAAAAGATGTTATTCAGGTTTGTGTTTTTAAACGCAACAAGGTGCAGTCAAATATTGAAATGACACCGGATGAATTTCATTGCTGGCTTAATACAAATAAACCAGCCACAATTATTTTTGAAGCATGTAGCACCTCCAACTATTGGAAACAAAAAGCATTGCAAGCTGGACATGATGCTCGTTTAATTTCAGCGAAATTAGTGGCTACGGTAAGACAAAATCAAAAAACAGATAAAAATGATGCTTTAGCTATTGTTCAAACAGCTTCTTTACCTGACGTAACTTTTATAGGGTGGAAAACGGTTGAGCAACAACAATTACAGTCTATTAAACGGTTAAGGGAATTAGCTGTAAAACAGCAAGGAGCAGCTCAAAAACAGTTGGTTTCTTTGTTGTTGGAGTTAAACATTCGTATCTCTAATCGCAAAGGCGGAATAATATGCGCCATTGAGCGTGTATTAGAAGATGCAGAAAATGGTTTATCGGCAGAATGTCGAGTGGCGATTCTTACCGCGAAAGAGCAATTAAGTGGATTAATTAAAGCGGTTCATTGTTATGACGAGTGTTTAAATAAATCAGTCGCGGCACATCCTGATTGCAAAAAACTGTTGAGGTTAGAAGGCGTTGGTACAGTGAACGCCATTAACCTTTACCTTGCAATCGGCTGTGCAGAGATAGGAACGTTCAGCAAAGGTAGAGATGCATCAGCC
>JAOFNL010000104.1 GCA_028041985.1 Psychromonas sp.
TTTAATGTAATTGGTATGAATAAATAGAAGGGGTGTGGTTGATGAAAGAAGGGGCTATAAATAGCCCCTTTTGATTAATGAGATAAAATTTGATCTAAAAATAGTTTTAAACGATCAGATTGTGGGTTATCAAAAAATTCATTAGGTTCATTTTCTTCAATAACTTGCCCTGCATCCATAAAGATGACTCGGTCTGCTACTTTCTTCGCAAAGCCCATTTCATGAGTTACACAGATCATTGTGATACCTTCATCTGCTAATTCAACCATTACATCTAATACTTCAGATACCATTTCTGGATCCAGTGCTGATGTTGGCTCATCAAATAGCATAATCTCTGGGTTAATACATAAACAACGAGCAATCGCTACGCGTTGCTGTTGACCACCTGATAGTTGATTTGGGTACTTGTGTGCTTGGTCTGCTATTTTAACTCGCTCTAAATAGTACATTGCAGTTTCAATGGCTTCCTTACGAGGTTTCTTATGAACCCAAGTAGGGGCTAATAGTAAATTCTCTAACACGGATAAGTGTGGAAACAAATTAAAGTGCTGAAAAACCATACCCACTTGTGCGCGTATGTGACGGACTACTTTAACATCTTCTATCAACTCCGTTCCATTGATGTTGATGCTACCTTTTTGAAATTTTTCAAGGTGATTTAAACAGCGAATAGTCGTTGATTTTCCTGAACCAGAAGGCCCACAAATAACAACCTTTTCACCTTTTTTAATATTTAGGTTTACATCTTTTAGTACATGGAAATCACCATACCACTTATTGACGTCCTTCATTGTGATCATAAATTCTTGCTCTGACATGACGTTTCCTTTTAATGCTCGGTATTAAATTTACGTTCAATAGATTTGGAGTATTGAGACATGCTGAAGCAACATACCCAGTAGATTAAGGTTACAAAAACATAACCTTCTACTTCAAAGCCTAACCAATTGGTATCACTATTTGTGAGTGTTACCATCGCTAAGACATCGAATAAACCTATGATTAAAACTAGTGTTGTATCTTTAAATAGTGAGATAAACGAACCCACTAAGTTAGGAATAGATATTTTTAATGCTTGTGGAAGAATGACTAAAATCATACCTTGCCAATAGCTTAAACCTAATGCTTCACTGGCTTCATATTGGCCTCTAGGTATTGCTTGTAGTCCACCACGGACAACTTCTGCAATATAAGCTGCCTGGAATAGTGTGATACCAATTAATGCGCGTAATAATTTATCAAATTCTATTCCATCATGAAAAAAGAGAGGCAGCAGAACTGAAGCCATGAATAAAATGGTAATCAGAGGCACACCACGGACAAATTCAATAAAACCGATACATAAAGTTTTAACAATAGGCATATCTGATTGACGGCCTAGCGCAAGCACAATACCAATTGGAAATGATGCGATAATACCCACTGCAGCAACCAAAACCGTAAGCATTAATCCGCCCCATTTTTCTGTTGGTACTGCTTCTAAACCAAACCAACCCCCGCTAATTAGGGTGTAACAAACAATTGGAAATAATAAGATAATAGTAATTTTAACCTTATTGTTGCTTATTACATTCAATGAGATAAAAAATGCTACTGAAAGTATTGCCACTAAGTTCGGTCGCCAATGTAAATTTTCTGGATAGAAACCGTAAATAAACTGGTCGAATTTCTCAACAATAAAAATCCATCTTGCACCGCTATTCACTATTTCTTCTTTTGTTCCAGTCCAAGTAGCATCAAAAATCATCCAATTAAGTAGAGGAGGAATGATGGTATAGAGAATGTATAAGCAAGCTAAAGTCAGTAAGCTATTTTTTACATCAGGGAATAGGTTTTCTCTTAACCAAAAGATAACACCTCTATTACCCGTTGGAGCCGGTTTGGCTTCTTTCATCGTATAAATTGCCATGTTAACGTCCTTTTATAGCCATTTTGGCATTTACCCAGTTTAATAACAGGGATATGAGAATGCTAATTACGAGGTAAACAGCCATGGTCATCAATATGATTTCAATTGCTTGTCCAACTTGATTGAGTGTTGTCCCAGAGAATAGAGTAACTAGTTCAGGATAACCGATGGCAGTTGCTAAAGATGAGTTTTTCGTTAAGTTTAAAAATTGATTAATAACTGGTGGAATAATAACGCGCAATGCTTGCGGCAAAACAACCTTAGTTAA
Organism: Psychromonas sp.; assembly: GCA_028041985.1. Lineage (GTDB taxonomy): Bacteria > Pseudomonadota > Gammaproteobacteria > Enterobacterales > Psychromonadaceae > Psychromonas. Next base: position 2,181 of record JAOFNL010000104.1, read on the forward strand.
AATAACGTAATCTTTTAATCCTAATGACTTAGCCGCTTCTTTTTGACCTTTAGGAACAGATTCAATCCCTGCTCGAACGGCCTCTGCAATATAAGTGGCTGTATAGATACTTAATGCAAATAACAATGCTAATAATTCAGGGATGATGGTTAATCCACCTTTGAAGTTAAAACCTTTTAATTCAGGATATTCAGCTGAAATAGGCTGACCTGCAACAAAATAAACTAGGCAAGGAGCAATAACTAAAATGGCTAGTGATACCTTAACAATTGGAAAATCTTGTCCCGTTTCATCATGACGTTTACGAGACCAACGTACGAGAAAGATGACACTCAACACCGCAATCACAAAAGCAATCAAGATCGCTAAACTGCCACTTTCAAAAATAGGTTCTGGTAATAATAAACCGCGATTATTTAAATAAACGCTATCTAAGTAACTTAAGCTTTGTCTTGGACTTGGAAGCGCTGCGAGTACAACGTTGTACCAGAATAATATTTGCAATAAGATAGGAATATTACGAAATGTTTCAATATAAACTAACGCTAGCTTTGACACTAAATAGTTACTTGATAAACGGGCAACACCAAGTAATAGGCCAATAATAGAGGCGAAGATAATACCCAATACTGATACCAATAGAGTATTAAGTAGTCCGATAATGAATACATCAAGGAAGGTTGATGTTCCATCATCATAATGAATAAGTGTTTGGCTGATGCCAAATCCGGCAGTGTTATTTAAGAATGAGAAACCGGTTGAAATACCACGGCTTGCAATATTGTCGAACATATTATTAGCAAAGTAGAATCCGCAAAAAATAACGGCTGCTAATGCGACAACTTGGAATAAAATAGCACGGTAATGAGGATTATTTAAAAATCCATTTCCGTCTGTTGGGAGTTGTTTATTTTTCATGAAATGCCTTTAAATCAGTGAGGGAAAAGGGGGCTTAGCCCCCTAAAGTACTGTTTTAAAATTAACGTACTGGCATAGAGTACATTAAGCCGCCTTGGTTCCACAGCTTGTTCAAACCACGATCAATTTTCACTGGAGAGTCTTTACCTACGTTTTTATCAAACATTTCACCGTAGTTACCGGCTTGTTTAACAATTTGGTAAGCCCAATCATTTTTAAGCCCTAGGTCTTTACCGTGTTGACCTGTTACACCAAGAAGACGTTTAACTCCTGGGTTCTCTGATTTTAGCATTGCATCTACATTGCTAGATGATACACCTAGTTCTTCTGCCTCAAGTGTTGCATATAATGCCCAACGAGCAATCTTGAACCATTTTTCATCACCTTGGCGTACTACTGGACCTAAAGGTTCTTTTGAGATCACTTCTGGTAATACCACTACTGACGCAGGATCATCCATTTTTAATTTCAAACCGTATAACTGAGAAGCATCAGAGGTTACTGCATCACAACGACCGTTTTTGAAACCATCAATCGTTTGGCCTGATGTGTCATAAGTAACCGCTTTATATTCCATACCATTAGATTTGAAGTAATCTGTTAGATTAAGTTCAGTTGTTGTACCTGCTTGAATACAGAACGTTGCACCATCTAATTCTTTAGCTGAAGATACACCTAACTTAGTACTTACTAAGAAACCTTGGCCATCGTAGTAGTTAACGCCTGCAAAAGTTAAACCTAATGATGTATCACGCGTTGCAGTCCATGTCGTTGCACGAGAAAGCAGATCAATTTCGCCACTTTGTAAAGCAGTAAAGCGTTCTTTAGCTGTTAGTGGGAAATATTTAACTTTACTTGCATCGCCGAAAACTGCACTAGCAACCGCACGGCAATAGTCAACATCAAGACCTTTCCACACACCTTTAGAGTCAGCCGCAGAGAAACCTGGGATCCCTGTAGAGACACCACAATTTAGAACGCCTTTTTTCATTACATCATCTAAAGTATCAGCGTGAGATAGGGTAGGGACCAATGCAGTCATACCCATTAATAGAGCTAGCTTTGTCACTTTCATCTTATTTTCCTTGTGGCTTAAATTAAATACAAATCAACTATGAATATAGATAGCGTGATTAAAATAATATTCGTTTAGAGTACAGCAATTCACATGCCACCTCTTTATTGAACAACACTCATCTTATGCAAGGGGTGTGCTATTGCCAGTAAGCGAAGAGGAATTTAGCTAATATTTTTGACTTACATCATATTTTTGCTTGTTTTTTAGCCAAAAATGAGTTTTTTGTTTGATTTATTAGCAAATTAATACGCAATTAATTTGCTAATAAATAGTGAGGTGCTAAGGGTTTATCTCAGTAATGACGTTAGATTGGTTTGTTTTTGTCGCTTTATGGTGCAATTTCACCAACATTAATAACTTTTTTGCATCCCATTGGTGCGTTTTTGCAGAGCAAGCTAATTCTAATTGCAGTAGGTTTTCGCATAATTGTTGTTTTTCTGCATCGTTTAATCCTGTAATGGTGACCATTTGTTGGATTTGAGTGATATTAGATTGTTGTGATTGTAAATAGCGTAATAAACAAGCATAGGTTTGGTTTGGTTGAGACTGTTGTAATGCTATTAATAATTGTTGGTATTGATCGTTATCCTCGCTATGCGTAACTTTTGTGAGCTTCTGCTTTGATTGAGTGTTACCCCTGTGTTTTAGATGGTAAATGATAAGCAGAATAAGAAGCGTTAATAATGTAAAGGTACTGATTTTCCAAGCTAATAATTCACCTTCGTTATCTACAATCTGACTGTTTGTGTTTTCATTTATTTTGGCAGGTGCAGTTGTTGGCTGATTTATCACCTGCTGAGTGTAGTTCGCATTGTTAGTGCCTTGTACAGCAGGTTTTATTGTTAATGTCTGTGAGGGCAATACTGCATATTCTTGTTGTTCAGTAACACTGTTCCACCACGGAAGTTTAATTTCCGGTAGCGTTAGCTCACCACTTTTACTCGCTATGATAGCGTGTGTAATAGTGCGCTGACTATATAGTAGATCATTCGCTGTGCCCTGTTGTAAATTATCTTGGTCTGGATAATAACGTAATGCATTATCATAATTTAACTTAATTTCAGGCATTCTCTCCATTGGTAGTGAAGCTATTTGTAAACTAATACTGCGGGTAATAGGGTCTCCAACAAAATATTCTTGCTGTTGTAAGTCATTGTTTTCAATTAATCGTACATCTTCACTAACTAACCAATCTCCTTCAAAATTAGCTGGTCTCTCTTTAACGGTAAGATCGATGTTATTGCCTCGAATAGTGATTGGGTCTGCAATGATACTATTTTGCCATTCGTTTACTCGTACTGCTTTACGTATTGAACCAACGAGTAAAGGGGAAGTGATACTAACTTTTCCTGCCTCTGTTGGAGTAATTTGATATTGGTAAGAGAATACTTGATAGCGAATGCCATTACGCACTACTTGAGATTGTTGGGTATCTGAAGTGATGCGTTCGATATCTGCATTTGCCAATGCTGGTGGCTGCACATCTGCATCAATGATGTTTTCTGAAACGAATATTTTAGTGTTTAAGATCACTGGCTGATCTAAATAAACACTGGCTTTATTGGTGGTGTTTTCAATAAAGATACTGTCGCCTTTTGTCGATTGTTGTTGCTTCCCTGGTTGGCTAACGGTAATAGTGATAGGTTCTGTTTTTACAGAGCCTAATGTAAATGCAGGAATAGTAAAGGTGCCCGTTTTTTTTGCTTGTAAACGTAATGACCAGCTTGTTTGCTCGGTGTAGTCACCATTTACATAAGATGATTGCTCACTTCTTGAGGGGCGGTAAACTGTAAAATCGTTAACCAGATTACTAGTGTCAAGTTGATATTCAGAACCTTTGTCATTGATATCTATAGATAAAATGAAGATATCGCCAAGAAATACTTGATTGCTACTTACTGAGGCTATTGCCTGAGTTTTTGCAAAAGCTGGATGGCTAATTGCTAATAAAAGTAAAACAAGAGTGAAACATTTTTGTATCAATGACATTACCAAATTTCTCCATCATTCTTTTGTATAACTGGTTTATTCGCTGATCGTTTTCGATATTCAAGCTGCATTTTATTACGTAATAATAAAGACGGATCATCAGGCATATTTTTTAGCCAATTAGGTAAGTCTTCATATTCTTCATTTATTGGTTGTTCATTCATGAGCATTTCTGCCGCTGATTGTTGTTCATCAGTCTCTTCTGCCTCTTGTATTTCTGCTTGTTGCTGACGCTGTTCTTCAATAGCCTGCTGATCATCTTCTTGCTCCTGCTCACTCTGCTGTTGCTCAGAAGATTGCTCTTGCTGTTCACTCTGCTGTTGCTCAGAAGATTGCTCTTGCTGTTCACTCTGCTGTTGCTCAGAAGATTGCTCTTGCTGCTCACTCTGCTGTTGCTCAGAAGATTGTTCTTGCTGTTCATTTTGCTGTTGTTGTTCTTGTTGCTGTTTTAGTAAGTCTTCGACTGCTTTTTTGTTATTTTTAGCTGCTATGAAGTCAGGGTTTATTTTTAATGCTTCGTTGTAACTTTTTAATGCTTGCTCATATTTTTGTTGCATTGCTTGTGCATTACCTAAGTTATAAAATACCTCTGCATTGTTAGGTTGTAATTGACTTTGTTTTACATACGCGGTTTCTGCTTGTTTATATTGTTTATCTTTAAATAAAGCAGTGGCTTTCCATTCCGCATTTTCAAACTCTTCGCTGGCTTTTTTATATTCACCTTCTTGGAAAGCTTGATAAGCATTTTGTTGTTGATTTTTCCATATTGATGCAAGCGATGGTAAAAGATACTAATTGGATCGTTTCTGTTTTAGCAATGGCAACCGCAGAGGGAGCACCGATAAAATTACAAGATGGTAGTTTATTAAAAGATAGTAACGACAATATTGTGATACCCAAGCTTGATGGAGATACGCTTTATCCAGTCACTCGTATTAGTGATGGTTTATATTTAACTTTTGATGTCAAAGGTCAGGATATCAATTTATTAGCCTCACATTATGAAGACCAAAATAAACGTAAAGAGAGCGAAAATTCTGCCCAG
>JAOFNL010000105.1 GCA_028041985.1 Psychromonas sp.
CCTGCTGATTTGCCAGGTGGCTTAAAAGCCACGCCTCGAGTTTGCGAATAGGTATTGTTGGGGCGCAGGATTGATCCTGCTGATTTACCAGGTGGCTTAAAAGCCACGCCCCGAGTCTGCGAATAGGTATTCTTGGGGCGCAGGATTGATCCTGCTGATTTTTCAGGTGGCTTAAAAGCCACGCCCCGAGTTTGCGAATAGGTATTGTCGGGGCGCAGGATTGATCCTGCTGATTTGCTAGGTGGCTTAAAAAGCATGTCCCGAGTTTGCGAATAGGTATTGTGGGGCGCAGGATTGATCCTGCTGATTTGCTAGGTGGCTTAAAAAGCATGTCCCGAGTTTGCGAATAGGTATTGTGGGGCGCAGGATTGATCCTGCTGATTTGCTAGGTGGCTTAAAAAGCATGTCCCGAGTTTGCGAATAGGTATTGTGGGGCGCAGGATTGATCCTGCTGATTTGCTAGGTGGCTTAAAAAGCATGTCCCGAGTTTGCGAATAGGTATTGTTGGGGCGCAGGATTGATCCTGCTTGTTTCTAATATAGAAATTAGTATTATTTTTGTCAGTAAGTTGATCATGCATTTAATACAATGGTATAAGTTAATCTCGCGTATCAAAACATTATTTACAACAAGGTAATTCTCATGAGTTCTAAAAAAATTATAGCGACTGTTCAAGCTCCAGCGGCAATTGGCCCTTACTCACAAGCTAATCAATTCGGAAATATGCTATTTACATCTGGCCAAATTCCATTAGATCCAACAACCATGGAAATCGTCGCAGGTGGTGTGACTGAACAAACAGAGCAAGTGATGAAAAACTTATTTGCCGTATTAGAAGAAGCTGGGGCATCTGCATCAACAGTGGTTAAAACAACTTGTTTTATAAAAGATATGAATGACTTTGCAGCTTTTAATGCCGTTTATGGCAAATATTTTCCTGAATCTGCACCTGCTCGCTCATGTGTTGAAGTCGCGCGTTTGCCAAAAGATGTACTCGTTGAAGTTGAAGCGATTGCTTTTACTGTGAGTAAGTAGGCTAAGCAATGAATAACCATCCGATAGTTAAATTCACCATTTTAGTGACAAGCAATCCTGCTAGTAAGCAAAGTAATGCTACGGCTTATCAGTTTTGCCATGCTGCTTTAAAAGCGGGGCATCTGATTAGTGGAGTGTTTTTTTATCTAGATGGTGTTTTAACTGCAAGTAATTTGGTTAGCCCTGCGACAGACGAAATAAATTTACCGTCATTATGGGCTGAATTAGCTTACCAATACGATTTTCCATTAGAGGTTTGTGTCTCTGCTTCATTACGTCGTGGCATCATAAATGAGCAAGAAGCTGAACAGCTAGATCTTGCTCATTTTAACCTAAAAACCCCGTTTGTATTAAGTGGGTTAGGGCAGTTGGCTGAGTTGTCGGCAAATTGTGATCGCTTAATGCAATTTTAAAGAGAGTTAAAATGGAAAAAAAAATAGGTATTGTTAATCGACAACCTCCACACGGATCCAGTGATGCGCGTGAAGCATTAGATTTGAGCTTGGCACTTTCTGCTTTTAATGAATCCCTAAGTCTGTTTTATATCGGCGATGGGGTATATCAGTTGTTAGCTAAGCATAAAACGGATGATATTTTACAAAAAGATTTTCAACCCATGTTGCAGATGCTAGAACTATATGACGTAGAACAAATATATGTTTGTCAAACGTCACTTGAGTTACGCAATATTTCAATCGATCAATTAGTTATCAAACCTATACTATTGAGTATTGAAGCAATTTCTTCACATCTTGCTTTACAAGATCAATTATTGAGTTTTTAAATGATATTACATACGGTAAACCACTCGCCATTTTCTTCTTTTGCATTGCAAGATTGTTTAAAGCAATTGGGTGACACTGATTATTTATTATTAACTGGTGATGCCGTCATTGCAGTTACTGTACCTATTGAAAGCAAATCATACCTGTTTAAATTAGATCAAGAAAAAAGATTATTTGTATTGCAAGCTGATATAAATGCAAGAGGGTTAACTGCTTCCTATGGTACCACCATTGATTATAGTGATTTTGTTCGTTTAAGCATCGAATGTAAAAGCCAGTTAGCTTGGTAGCTTAGCTTACTATTTATTGAAATTGATTAAACTATAACCTCCTTTATTCCCCAATCTAATCTCATCCATAATATCTACTTATTCGCTTTTTTCCTGTTAATTGTTTTGTGAGGGAAAACACAATTGCCTATTTATTGACTCGCGTTTCTAATCAGCGTAAACTCTTGCAACCCTAATCTTTAGGGTTTGATTTTTCACACACACTTAGGAGCTATTTAACAATGGCAACAATTTCACAATTGGTACGCAAACCGCGTAAGGACAAAGTTCAAAAAACTAATGTTCCTGCGCTAGAGGCGTGTCCACAAAAACGTGGTGTATGTACTCGTGTATATACTACTACACCAAAAAAACCTAACTCGGCAATGCGTAAAGTTGCTCGTGTACGTCTAACTAACGGTTTCGAAGTAACTTCGTACATCGGTGGTGAAGGCCATAACTTGCAAGAGCATAGTGTAATCTTGATCCGTGGCGGTCGTGTAAAAGATTTACCGGGTGTTCGTTACCATACAGTTCGTGGTGCACTTGATACTTCAGGTGTTACAGCACGTCGTAACGGTCGTTCTAAATATGGTGCTAAAAAGCCTAAATCTTAATACTTTCCGTAAGTAAGGCCAAACAAACACTATTTAATTTTAATATGTTTTGGGTAATATCCTGAAGCGCACGGAGAAAATAAGATGCCAAGAAGACGCGTCGTAGCTACTCGTAAAGTACTACCAGATCCAAAGTTTGGATCAGAAATCCTAACAAAATTCGTTAACGTAGTAATGGTTGACGGAAAAAAATCTATTGCAGAAAAAATCGTTTATGGTGCATTGACTTCTGCTGCTGAAAAAAGCAGTAAAGATCCAATGGAACTATTTGACGTTGCATTAGAAAACATCCGCCCAAGCGTCGAAGTTAAATCTCGTCGTGTTGGTGGTTCAACATACCAAGTTCCTGTAGAAGTTCGCCCTTCTCGTCGTAATGCGTTAGCAATGCGTTGGTTAGTTGAAGCTTCTCGTAAGCGTGGTGAAAAATCAATGGCATTACGCCTAGCTGGTGAGCTAGTCGATGCAGCAGATAACAAAGGCTCTGCGGTTAAGAAACGTGAAGACGTTCACCGTATGGCTGATGCAAACAAAGCGTTTGCTCATTACCGTTGGTAGAAAATTCTTAGCACAAGCGGTTGCTTGTGCTTTTTCGTTTCTATTTGCACAAAGCTTTATTTAAAAGGACATTGCATTGCCACGTACAACTCCCATTGAGCGTTACCGTAATATCGGTATTGTCGCTCATGTCGATGCAGGTAAAACTACTACTACAGAGCGTGTATTGTTCTATACTGGCGTATCTCACAGAATTGGTGAAGTACATGACGGTGCAGCAACAATGGACTGGATGGAGCAGGAGCAGGAACGTGGTATTACTATCACGTCAGCTGCAACTACTACTTTCTGGCAAGGCATGCAAAGTCAGTATGAGCAGCACCGCATTAATATTATTGATACACCTGGACACGTAGATTTCACGATTGAAGTTGAACGTTCTTTGCGTGTGTTAGATGGAGCAGTAGTTGTATTTTGTGGTTCTTCAGGTGTAGAGCCTCAATCAGAAACAGTATGGCGCCAAGCTAACAAATACCACGTTCCGCGTATTGTGTTTGTTAATAAAATGGATCGTACTGGTGCTGATTTTGAATCTGTGCTTGAGCAAATTCGAAATCGTCTAGGCGCAACTTGTGTACCCATTCATTTGAATATTGGTACTGAAGATGCGTTTAGCGGCGTTATCGACCTCATTAAAATGAAAGCGATCAATTGGAACGATGCAGACCAAGGGATGACATTTGAATATCATGACATTCCTGCTGATTTATTAGATCACGCGCAAGAATTGCACGAAGAACTAGTAGAAGCAGCGGCAGAAGCAAATGATGAACTGATGGATAAATACCTTGAAGAAGGTGAACTTTCAGAAGAAGAAGTAAAAGCAGGTTTACGTATTCGTACGTTAAATAATGAAATCGTACTAGCTACATGTGGCAGTGCCTTTAAAAATAAAGGCGTACAAGCAGTGCTAGATGCGGTCATTGATTATTTGCCTTCTCCAGTCGAAGTTGCTGCTATTAAAGCTATCAACGGCGATACTGAACAAGAAGTTGAATGTCCTGCCTCTGACGACGCACCATTTGCTGCACTTGCATTTAAAATTGCAACAGACCCATTCGTGGGTACGTTAACGTTTATGCGAGTGTACTCAGGCGTAGTTAAGTCTGGTGACCAAGTTTATATTCCTATTAAAGGTAAAAAAGAGCGTTTAGGACGCATCGTACAGATGCATGCTAACGAACGTAAGGAAGTCAAAGAAGTTCGTGCTGGCGATATAGCCGCTGCGATCGGTCTTAAAGACGTCACTACGGGGGATACGCTTTGTGTTATCGGAAAGAATATTATTCTTGAGCGTATGGATTTCCCTGAACCGGTTATTCAAATTGCGGTTGAGCCTAAAACTAAGGCTGACCAAGAGAAACTCGCAATAGCACTAGATAAACTTTTAGCTGAAGATCCTTCATTTCGTGTTGAAACGAATGAAGAATCAGGACAAATACTGCTCTCTGGTATGGGTGAACTTCACCTTGATATCATTGTTGACCGTATGCGTCGTGAGTTTGCTGTGAACTGTAACGTGGGTAATCCACAAGTAGCATATCGTGAAACTATCCGCAAAGCGGTTGAGGTGGAAGGTAAATTTATTCGTCAAGGTGAAGGGCCGAGCCATTATGCTCACGTCCGTTTGAAGCTTGAACCGCTTAAAGCAGGTTCAGGTTTTGAGTTTGTAAACCAAATAGCGAACAATGTTATTCCAAAAGAATACATTCCAGCGGTGAGCAAAGGCTGCGAAGAACAAATGAACCAAGGTGTGTTAGCAGGTTATCCAATGCTTGACGTGAGAGTCACTTTATTAGATGGTACATACCATGAGGTTGACTCTAGCGAAATGGCATTTAAAATTGCTGGTATGATGGGTTTCAGAGATGGCGCATTAAAAGCTAATGCAACGATTCTTGAACCTCTGATGAAAGTTGAAGTAACAACTCCTGAAGATTGGATGGGCACTGTAGTTGGCGATCTTAATAGTCGCCGAGGTATTATTGAAGGAATGGACGATGGCCCTGGTGGCGTTAAAATCGTTCATGCTAAAGTACCGCTGTCAGAAATGTTTGGTTATGCAACCGCAGTTCGTTCAGCAACGCAAGGCCGTGCATCTTATTCGATGGAATTTTTAGAATATGCCGATGCGCCTAAAAAAATTGCTAACGCAATTATTGAAGCGAAATAAAAAATAAATTAAACTACCGTCTTTCCATGTGATGGCATGTGGAGAGGCATTTACTGATAAAGAAGGTACACACTGTGTCTAAAAAACAATTTGAACGTAATAAACCACATGTAAACGTAGGTACAATTGGCCACGTTGACCATGGTAAAACTACTTTAACAGCTGCAATCTCTGCTGTATTAACTAAAAAATTCGGTGGCGATATCAAAGATTTCGCATCTATCGATAATGCACCAGAAGAGCGTGAGCGCGGTATTACAATCAATACTTCTCACATCGAATACGATACAGAAACTCGTCACTACGCACACGTAGACTGTCCTGGACATGCCGATTATGTTAAAAACATGATCACTGGTGCTGCTCAAATGGATGGCGGTATCTTAGTTGTTGCTGCAACAGATGGTCCAATGCCACAAACTCGTGAGCACATCCTACTTTCTCGTCAAGTTGGTGTTCCACACTTAGTTGTTTTCTTAAACAAATGTGACATGGTTGATGATGAAGAGCTACTAGAATTAGTAGAAATGGAAGTTCGTGAACTTCTTTCTGAATACGATTTCCCAGGTGATGACTTACCAGTTATCCTAGGTTCTGCTCTTAAAGCACTTGAAGGTGTTCCAGAGTGGGAAGATAAAGTACTTGAGCTAGCTGAAGCTCTAGATACTTACATTCCTCTTCCTGAGCGTGATATCGACAAACCATTCATCCTACCAATTGAAGATGTATTCTCAATTGCTGGTCGTGGTACTGTTGTTACTGGTCGTGTTGAGCGCGGTATCATCAAAGTTGGTGAGTCTGTTGAGATCGTTGGTCTTAAACCTACTGTTACTACTACATGTACTGGTGTTGAGATGTTCCGTAAACTTCTTGACGAAGGTCGTGCTGGTGAGAACGTTGGTGTTCTTTTACGTGGTACTAAACGTGAAGACGTTGAACGTGGTCAAGTTCTAGCTAAGCCTGGTTCAATCAAGCCACATACTAAGTTCGAATCTGAAGTATACGTTCTAAGTAAAGATGAAGGTGGTCGTCATACTCCATTCTTCAAAGGTTACCGTCCACAGTTCTACTTCCGTACAACTGACATCACTGGTGCTGTTGAGCTTCCAGAAGGTGTTGAAATGGTAATGCCTGGTGATAACCTTAAGTTCGTTGTTGAACTAATTGGTCCAATCGCTATGGACGAAGGTCTACGTTTCGCTATCCGTGAAGGTGGCCGTACTGTAGGTGCTGGTGTTGTTTCTACTATCATCGAATAGTAAATAAGCAACATTCAAAAAAGACAGCTTAGGCTGTCTTTTTTTATGCCTGTAGAAAAATATAGGCTATTCGGAAAGGTAGTTCGCTATATCAAACCCGAAGATGTTATACCATTCCGCCTAACAACCTGATCATTATTGCTCGTTAAAAAAGTGTTTTTCTGCGTTGCATTCAATCGCAATAGCTAGCTATTACTCAATCATGCGCCTTGAACTACACTCTTTTTCCTTCGTAATAATTGGTCATTTAATTAAGCGGAATGGTATAAATCATTCAACGTTGAGACCAAGTTTTTACTCTTCTGTTGTTTTATAGTGATAAAAAACCAAACTGCTACTTGGTTTTTTCATTTTAAATTCACAACAACATTATACCAATTGTAGTAAATAGCTGA
>JAOFNL010000106.1 GCA_028041985.1 Psychromonas sp.
CTCAAGCGCTTACGACTTTATATAGCTTAATTGGACTGATTGCTGTTATAGCATTCAGTTTAGCTGCTGAAACTCTTCGATTATATCGATCATGGCGAACAGGTTATCCTTCTCTTTTGGTTACTTACACCTTCCTTTCTTGGATCTCTGCGATCTTTGTCGTATCCATTTTTTTATTTTTTAGCAAAAGTAGTGTTGAACTGTCCCGTTTAGTTATTGGTTTTTGGTTTGTTGCTACCACAATGGTACTAATCGGTTGGCGTTTGATTTTTCGAGTTATTTTGTTCAAACGTCGTCGTAGTGGTTTAAATACACGTAAAGTCGCCATAATAGGATTAACTGAGTCTGGTGTTCGTTTAGCAACTGAATTTGCGAAGCACCCTGAAATTGGCTTTTCATTGAAAGCTTTTTTTGATGACCGTGATAACCAACGTTTACCTACTAAATTTAGGAACAAACTTGAAGGTAACATAAAAAAAAGGGATTGAACTTGCGAAGAAAGGGCAGTTTGAACTTATTTATGTTGCTCTACCTCTTGCCGCCCAAAAACGTATTGAATTGATTTTACGTGAACTAGGCGATACTACTGTAGATGTTCATCTAGTACCTGATTTCTTCACTTTTAATTTAATGAATGCGCGTTTATCGCATGTTGGTGACACTCAAACCATTAGTGTGTATGAATCGCCAATGAGTGGCTTGTCATATTTGGCTAAACGTATTGAAGACATTGTTGGAGCAAGTTTGATTCTATCTGTTATCGCTTTACCGATGCTTATTATATCCATCCTGATTAAATTAGATTCTTCTGGGCCTGTTTTCTTTAAACAAAAACGTTATGGGTTATCGGGTAAATCGATTAATGTTTGGAAGTTCCGTTCAATGACAGTTGCTGACAATGGTGATGTTGTAAAACAAGCCACTAAAGGAGACGCCCGAATCACTAAGTTAGGTGCTTTTTTACGTAAAACTTCATTAGATGAACTTCCGCAATTTATTAACGTGTTACAAGGACAAATGTCTATTGTAGGTCCAAGGCCTCATGCTGTTGCTCACAACGAGGAATATCGTAGCTTAGTAGATTTCTATATGTTGCGACATAAAGTAAAACCAGGCATTACTGGATGGGCACAAATTAATGGTTGGCGTGGTGAAACTGATACACTTGATAAAATGAAAAAACGTGTTGAGTTCGATCTACATTATATTCGTAATTGGTCTGTTTTATTTGACATAAAAATCGTTTTTTTAACCCTATTTAAAGGTTTTATACATAAAAATGCATATTAAAAAGTTGATATCTATTCATTCACTGCACATGTTACTTTTATAGAGGAGAGGCTTATGAAATTATTATCTATTGCGGCGCTAACAGGAGTGGTTGTTTCGAGTGCCCAAGCTAGTCTTTATGATCCTGCGCCAGTGAAATTAACGGATGGATTTTCTGTCGTTCCTCAATTAGATGCTGTTACTTATTACAACGACAATATTTACTCTACTGAAACTGATGAAGCTTCTTCTTTGATCTATATTGTTACTCCATCAATTTTGTTTGGGGTTGACGATGGCATTAACCGTTATGGTGGTAATTATGAGTTGATCTCAGGGAGCTATTCTTATGATGATGCAGATAATTATTTAGATCAAAAGTTATCACTATTTGCACATACAGAGTACACGGATAAACATCGAACAGATTTTGGTTTCAAATTTAGTGATTTGCATGAAGCAAGAGGTTCTAATTTAACTGAAGGGCAACCATTAGAATATCCAACACCACTTGAATACAACACTTATGTGGCTGATGGTTATTATCAATATGGTGCACAAACTGCCATTATTAATGTTGGAGGTGGGGTTCAGTACTATCTTAAAGAATATACTAATTATACCAATGATACTAAATATGATGATTTATCTTCATGGACTTTAAAGCTTGATGTTGATTATCAGGTTGGCTCTGTTACTTACTTTACAGCTGACTTGAGCCGGGCGAATGAAGTTTATAAATATCAAGAACCAGGTGTTGCAAGTAAAGATAATACTGATGGACGCATTACAGTTGGTGCTCGATGGGAAGGCTTAGGTAAAACGGTTGGTAAAGCTAAAGTAGGTTATCAACTTAAAACGTTCCAAGACTCAAGTCGTGAAAACTTTGCTGGCTATATTGTTGATATTGGTGTGGCTTGGTCGCCATTACAACATTCTGTTTATGAGGCTCATGTTAGTCGAGCGGCTGAAGATTCTAATACGGCTGGTGATTATATTTTGGCGAGTACTGGGGCGTTTAACTGGTCACATAATTGGACAGAAAAATTGGATTCAGACGTTATCCTTGTTTACACTCATGAGGATTATGTTGGTGCAACACGGATTGATCAAACTGCTAATGTCGGTCTATATATCAATTATGAGTTCACTCGTTGGTTTAAAATGCGTACCGGGTATGAATATACAAAAAAAGGCTCTACTGCTCCTAATATCCGATATGACCAGAATGCTATTAACCTAGGGCTAACGGTTGCTTTATGATAAGAAAGATTACGTTCATTATATTATTAATAAGTAGTTTTGGTGTATTTAGCAATGTCATTAATAATTATAAGCTTGATACCGGTGACGAAATAAAGATTGTTGTTTATGATGAGCCTGATTTAATGGTTGAACTTATTATCAATGATGATGGTTTCATTAATTTTCCTTTGATTGGTTCAGTCTCTGTAACAGGAAAAACGACATCACAGGTTCAAAAATTAATTTATGATGGATTATTAGGTGATTATTTACTTAATCCTTCGGTACAAGTTGATATTGTCAATTATCGTCCTTTTTATATCCATGGTGAAGTTAAAAAACCAGGGGCTTATCCTTACCAACCAGGAATGCGTATTGACCAAGCAGTGGCTTTGGCAGGCGGCTTTACAGGACGAGAATCGAAAGCAAAAATCTATATCAAAAAAACGATTGATGGTGAAGTAATCAATGAAAATGTTGCGCTCACTTCAGTTATATCTGCTGGTGATACTATAACCATAGAGCAAAGCTTTTTTTAATCACGGACTTATATTATGCAGTTAAAAAAATCAGACTCTACGCCTCCGCAAGAACAAATTATTGATTTAAAAGTTTATTGGAAAATATTGATGAAATCTAAATGGAAAATTTTAGGTTTTTCATGTTTCACTACTTTGCTTGTTGCGATTTTTGTTGCTGGTATGCAACCTGTTTATAGAGCAACCACTTCTTTATTACTTGAGTCTGATCAGAATAAAACAGTTTCTATCGATAGTGTTTATACCTTAGATACATCTAGACAAGAGTATTTTTTAACTCAGTATGAAATTTTAAAATCGCGTGTTATTACGGAAAACGTGATAGATAAATTAAATTTAGCTTATCACCCTGAGTTTTTACCTTCCACAGAACAAAGTTTACCTAATCAATTAAAAACTTATATTAAAAGCCTTTTACCGATTACACAGCAACGTTCTAAAACTGATGACGAATTTGATGCGCGTAGTTTTAAAGTTGCATTAATAAATGCTGTTCAAAAGCGAATTAGTATTGAACCCGTTCGTAAAACGCAACTTGTTAATATCTCATTCGAAGCCAATGACCCTGTTCTTGCTTCCTTGGCTGCTAATGCGGTTGCAGATGCTTTTATTACTCAAGGTATGTCAGCTCAATTAAATAGTACAAAAAAAGCAGCATTTTGGATAAATGATCGTTTAGGTGAGTTACGAATTAATTTAGAGAACTCTATTGATGCATTACAAGCATACCGACTTGAAGAAAATTTAATTGATATTGAGTCAAAAGGCGTGCGGAGTATTGCTAGTGATGAATTAGAAAGTTTAACGCAAAGTTACCTTACAGCTAAACAGAAACGTTTTGAAGCTGAAACGATTGCTTTATTTGTTGCTAATGTTGACGAAAATGACATTGAATCACTGTTAAGTTTACCTGAAATTAGTAACCATGATTCTATTCGGTCAACTAAATTAGTACAGATTACTGCAGAGAAACGTTTATCTGAACTGAGCTCTCGTTATGGTAATAAACACCCTAAATTAATTGCTGCTAAAGCAGAACTTGAAGCTGTACAAAAAAACCTTCAATTACAAGTTGATAAATTGGTTGCTGGTATTGGTAAAGATTTATCTGCTGCCAAAGATAATGAACGACGTTTACAACAAAATCTAGACCGTGAAAAAGCTAAATTCCAAGTTATTACTAATAAAGAACAAACTTATTTAAGATTGACTCGTGAAGTAGAATCTAATCGTAATTTGTATGATGCATTCTTGAAGCGTTTCAAAGAGATGAATATTACTAGTGATTTAGAAACTCAAAAAGCACAAATAATCGATCCAGCTGAGATCCCTCTAATGCCGGTGAAACCTAAGAAATCATTATTAGTGTTACTGGCTTTTGTTGCATCATTTGGCTTTGCTGTCGTATTAACTTTTGTTTTGGATGCTCTGAATGATAGTTTTAGAAGTGCAGCTGAAATTGAATCTAAATTAAGGTTACGTTTGTTAGGGCTTATACCTTTAGTACCATTAAAACGTAAAACACCTTTACCGTTATATGCTTTTTTTGAAGTCAAATTTAAGGTTTTTTCCGAAGCGATTAGAACGTTGAGAACGGGGTTTGTATTATCTCACCTTGATGAAGAGCATAAAGTGGTGCTAATTACTTCTTCAATTCCCAATGAAGGTAAAACGACCACTGCTATTAATGTTGCCTTTTCAATGGCTCAAATGGAAAAAACATTGTTAATTGAGGCTGATATGAGAAGACCAAGCTTTACGCGTGTATTTTCTTTAGCGCCATATCAAAATGGGTTATCTGATGTGATTTCTGGTTCTGAAACATTAGAAAGCTGTATTTTTGAGGACAAAAAGTCTGGGTTGGATATTTTGCCAGCTGGATTTATTCCGCCTAATCCACTTGAATTGTTATCATCTGAAAGATTTACAGCTCTATTAGAAAAACTTAAAGAAAAATATGAACGTATCATTATTGACTCACCTCCCACATTAGCGGTCAGTGATGCAATGGTATTGTCTAGTAGCGCTGATTCGATTATTTATGTTGTTCGCTCTGAGTCAACCAAACAAGCAGTTGCTAAGCAAGGTGTTGCACGTTTAATGGAGGTAGGAGCTAGAATTGATGGCGTTGTACTTAATCGAGTTAATATCCAAAAAAGTAAAAAAACAATGGATTATGCAGGCTATTATGATTCATATGATTACCATCAAGATAGAGTTTAGTTCAGTTGATGTTTAATTTTTGATGATCGACCTGCATAGCCATATTTTGCCTGGTATTGATGACGGTGCTAGGACTATTGAAGATTCGATTGCTTTAATTCAACAGTCTATTGAAAATGGTGTTAGCAAAATTATGGCAACACCGCATTCAAACATTGGCACATTCGACAATGATCTATCGGGTATTAAACAAGTTTTCAATGAGCTGTGTTTAAAAATTTCAGAGCTTGATATTAAGGTTGAACTCGCTTTTGCGGCAGAAGTGCGTATTTGTCCTGAAATAATGCTGCTTGCTAAAAAACAGCAATTACCATTTTTAGGCCAATATGAAGGGAAAAACCTTCTGTTACTTGAATTTCCTGATAGCCACATTCCACCTGGAAGTGAAAAATTCGTGAGTTGGTTATTAGCTCATAATATTTGTCCTTTGATTGCTCACCCTGAGCGTAATCGTGATTTATGGCAACATCCTTATTTGATCAATGAATTTGTGCATTTGGGGTGTTTGCTGCAAATAACAGCAGCATCTTTATTGGGTTCATTTGGTCAAAAATCACAGCAATTAGCTTGGCAATACCTCGATTTAGATTTAGTGCATCTTGTGGCGTCTGATATGCATAATCTTAAACGTAGGCCCAATAGAATGGCTGAAGCTTATCAAGTAATATGCGATAAGTTCGGTACTGATAAAGCAAAGCTGCTTTGTATTGATAACCCGGACCTTATTTTCTCATCTAATCCTTCGATTCAGTCATTTAAAGGTAAACTGTGAAAATTTCTATTTTTAGGGGGGTGCTGATTGTTATTGCTATTATCGTCGGATTTTTAGCGATTAAATATTCATTAGCGAATTTAAACTATTTGAAAGTTGATGCGTATTTATACCGTTGGGAGAAGTCCGAACAACTTACTCAAGAAGAGTTGAGTAATGCATTTATTGCCAGTGATGCAATGCTGGCGTTACATGGCCATCACCCTCATTATTTAAATATGACTGCTAAGTTATATGAGTGGCAGGCTTTTTTGAATAAGGATGATAGAGACTCTGTCGATCGAAGTTACCAGAAAGCTTTGATACTTTATAAGCAATCTTCTGAATTGAGGGGTCATTGGCCATTAACATGGGGTTATATGGCTAATATCCAATCACAATTAGGTTTATTAGACCAAGATTTCTATCGCTATCTGGATAATGCTATTGTGTATGGGCCTTATATGAAAGAAGTTAATTTACTAGTTGCTAAGCTGTTTTTGAAACACTGGGGAAACTTACCAGGATTCTCTGCTAAAACGGGGTTAGAGCAAGTTAAGCGCACTTTACACACTTATCAAGGGCGAGATGCCTTACTTACTTATGCTCATTCAATCGGTAAGGATAAAATAGTGTGTACTGTTGGTCGCCTCAATAAAATAGAGTCTGTTATTCATCATAAATTTTGTCAATAAGAGAGAATGCTAGTAGCTGATGTTGCGCCTAGATTTGGAGTTCAAGCTAACGACTGTACGAAGCATGTTGAACGATAATGAGTATATAAATCTTGCTGCTGAAAAATAATCCTGCTTTGCTTGTCGCTTAGTTAGGTGGCTTAAAAGCCACGCCCCAAGTTAAAGCTTACGCTCATGCTTTTCATCGTGGTGCAGGACTCATCATGCTTTGCTTGTCGTTTAATTAGGTGGCTTAAAAGCCACGCCCCAAGTTAAAGCTTGCGCTCATGCTTTTTATTAGGTGCAGGACTCATCCTGCTTTGTTTGTTGTTTAGTTAGGTAGCTTAA
>JAOFNL010000109.1 GCA_028041985.1 Psychromonas sp.
AACCAACACAAGATGAGTTAAAACAACAATTAACAGATTTACAGTATCATGTGACTCAAGAGGAGGGTACTGAGCCTCCTTTTCACAATTTATACTGGGATCATAATGAGCAAGGGATATATGTTGATATTGTCTCAGGAGAGCCGTTATTTAGTTCATTAGATAAATTCGATGCACATTGTGGTTGGCCAAGTTTCAGTCAACCTATTCCGAGCATTAAATTAACTGAAAAAGTAGATAACAAATTATTTTCACAACGCACAGAAGTAAGAAGTGTGAAGGCTGATTCGCACCTTGGGCATGTATTTCCTGATGGACCTGAGCCAACGGGTTTACGCTATTGTATTAATTCTGCTTCGATTCGTTTTGTTAGTAAGAAAGAGATGCAAAAGCAAGGCTACGCAGATTTACTAACATTATTTGATTAATATTGTTTCAACATACACAGTAAAGGCTTACTTTTAATGTAACTCTGATATTGGAAAGCCAGTTTTTCTGGCAAAAGAGACGCATCATAAAGTTCAAATCCTAACTGTTGATAAAAATGTTGTAAATGAGGGTAGGGGAAGCAGTAAATCTTCTGCTCTTGTTGGTTTATTATCTTGTTAATCAATAAACTCGCCAATCCCTTTTTTCGTGCTTCTGGCGCACAGGCGACACCGGTTAATAGGCATTCTCCTTGTATTTCTTTTAAACGAGCAGCACAAAGTATGGTTTGCTTTTTTAAGACAAAGACTTGATCACTTTTATTGGCCAGTCCTTTTTTATAAACCTGCTTATAAAAGTGATTCACTAAAGGGATCTCTAATCTATCTAATTGCTTAAATTGTAGTGTGTTCAGATCCATCTTCGCCTTGTGTTGCTTGTTTCAAGTGATTGATAAGGTAGACTGTATCGATAATTCTCACTTAAAAATAGCTTTTCATCGCACTTTCTCATGATATTTTGTGACAATATTACGCACAGAAAATTAAGATGTTTATCTATCAACGTTATGGGGCAAACCATGATTGAAAAAAATTGTTCACTCAAAGCTTTTAATAGCTTTTCAATTGATGCTCGTGCGCATCTGCTTTTTCACTTCAAACAACATTCTCAGCTTCCTGAATTGTTAACACTAATCAAACAGATGCAAAGTGAGAAGAAACCTATTTTAGTGTTAGGCGGTGGTAGCAATACTTTGTTTTGTGAAGATTTTAGTGGCTTAGTGATTAAAGTTGAATTGATGGGCGTTGATAAAAGCGAAGATCCAGAAAATTACTTATTAACAGTCGCTGCAGGTGAAGATTGGCCTCAACTAGTAGAAGATACCGTCCAACAGGGCATTTATGGTTTGGAGAATCTAGCGCTTATTCCTGGGGTAGTTGGCGCTGCACCAGTACAAAATATTGGTGCTTATGGTATTGAATTAAAAGATGTATGCACGCGTGTTGATTATATCGATTTAATTGATGAAGAGTTAAAAAGCCTCTCTAATGAAGATTGTTTATTTGCTTATCGAGATAGTATTTTTAAAGGTGAATTAAAAGATCGTGTGCTCATTACCTCCGTTGAACTGAAATTACCTAAACAATGGCAACCTCATTGTCGTTATGGGTTATTGCAAAGCATTCATGAAACAGAAGAGACTGTGAGTGCACAGCAGATATTTAATAGTGTTTGCCGTATCCGTAGTGAAAAACTACCCGATCCTAGTGTGTTAGGCAATGCGGGCAGTTTCTTTAAAAATCCAATTGTCAGTGAACATTTAGGTGGACAACTCTTATCACATCATGCAGATATGCCGCTTTATCCACAAGCAGATGGCACCGCTAAACTTGCTGCTGGATGGTTAATTGATCAATGTGGTTTAAAAGGTAAGCAAATTGGTGGAGCTGCAGTACATAAAGATCAAGCGCTAGTATTAATTAATACGGGTAATGCGACCTCGCAAGACATCATCGATCTCGCTTGGTTTGTGAGAGAGCAAGTGCTACAAAAGTTTGCTGTCTTATTAGAACATGAAGTTCGCTTTATTGATGCTCAGGGTGAAACTACTTTACAGCAGGTGATGAAAGATGTCTGAATTGAATGAACAAGGTAATGCACTATTAAATTTATTGGCTGATGGCGAGTTTCATTCCGGCGAAAAAATTGGTGAATTATTAGGCGTGTCTCGTACCTCAGTGAATAACTACATCAAAGCATTACAAGAAATTGGTTTGGATATTTATAAGGTAACCGGAAAAGGTTATTGCAGTGCGACACCTTTAGCGCTATTAAATGAGCAGGTGATTAAAAAAGAAAGTGGCTTCGAACATATCCATGTTGATCAAATTCTCGCATCAACGAATCAATATCTATTAGATAAAATAGCTAAGTTACCTAACGGACAAACTTGTATAGCCGAATACCAAACGGCAGGTAGAGGGCGTCGAGGCCGTGAATGGGTTTCTCCTTTTGCATCCCATTTATATTTTTCAATGTATTGGCGATTAGATGCTGGCATTGAAAAAGCATCGGGTCTGAGTTTGCTGGTAGGCATTGCAACCGTTAACGCATTAGAAAAACTAGGCATCCAAGGTGTTGGTTTAAAATGGCCAAACGACTTATATTATCAAGGCAAAAAGTTAGCGGGTATTTTAATTGAATTAAATGCGCAAGCATCGGATGTGTGCCATACCGTCATTGGTATTGGTATTAATGTGCGAATGCCAGCAGAACAAGGCAAGTTAATTGATCAACCTTGGAGCGATTTAAATAGCATAACCCCTCAACCTGTTGATCGTAACAAATTGTCTGCATTGTTAATTAAAGAGTTACACTCGTTATTGTCATCTTATGAAGTAAAAGGACTATCGCCGTTTCTAACGCGTTGGTTTGAATTAGATTGTTTCATCAATCAACAAGTGAATCTGATTATTGCAGATAATATACAAACAGGTATTTGCAGAGGTATTAATGAACAAGGTGCATTGTTGTTAGAAATCGACCAACAAATTAAACCATACATCGGCGGTGAAATTTCATTACGTTTGGCGAATAATTAATCAGAAAAAACGAAATTGATTTTTTTTTAAGCAAACAATCAAAAAACTGCAATTAAATACTAATAAAGGCTTGCAAGCCGCCCTCAAGTTCTTTAATATTCGCCGCACTTAGACAGCGCCGACTTAGCTCAGTAGGTAGAGCAACTGACTTGTAATCAGTAGGTCACCAGTTCGACTCCGGTAGTCGGCACCATCTAAGTCCTGGAGGGGTTCCCGAGTGGCCAAAGGGAACAGATTGTAAATCTGTCGCGAAAGCTTCGGTGGTTCGAATCCACCTCCCTCCACCATATTTTATCTCACTCGCCACAGTGAGAGAGTAGACAACAATGCAGAGCATTGTTTTTTGCTTTGTAGTTTACGCTACTAGATGCAATTTGCGGGCATCGTATAATGGCTATTACTCCAGCCTTCCAAGCTGATAATGCGGGTTCGATTCCCGCTGCCCGCTCCAACTATTTATACTTTAAAACCAAGCACTTGTGCTTGGTTTTTTTGTTTCTGCTGTTTGAGAAAATTGCTCGGTGACCAAACGGTGACCATTTAGTGCCCAAACTACTTTTAGATAACATGCTTCCTTAAATTCTACTATTCACATTCTTCTTTTGTTTTTTTACCTTGAAGTTCATAAAGTTCCCCCACTCCTATTTCTAAATATTCACATAAAGTCTCAACTACATTTAATTCAACTCTTGTTGCCGTCTCGTTAAATATTCGTCTAATGGTGCCTGGGTTAATTCCTGTATCACGAGAAACATCACTCATTTTTAAGCGCTTTTCTCCCATGATTTTTGATAAATGACATTTAAGCAAAGTCTTCTCCAGTAATTAAAAGTCTCCTGTAGACTTAAAAAGGTTGTAAAGGTCTTTTTTTGTGCTATATTTATTCTGTAGCAGACTTTTAGAGTCTGTAACGTAAAAATTAAGCTATTAGGAGATTGTACAATGGATATCACTTATATGACAACTTCAGAGTTATCTGAACGCATTAAATATGATCAAAGAACCATTCGTGAGCAGTTAAAAGATTCTGTTCTGTTTGAAGGTGTTCATTATATTCGACCATTTGGAGGGAGAAAAATTCTATATCTTTGGGAAAGAATCGAAGAAGAGATGTTAAATGGGGTTTCATCAAATTCATTAATCGTTGGAATGTGAGGTTAATATGGGAACAATTAATACAAGAAATGGAAAGTTAGTTGCAGATTTCCGATACCAGAATCAGCGATGTCGAGAACAAACGCAATTAAATGATACAAGCGCTAATCGTAAACGTTTAACTCGTTTACTAAAAACGATTGAAGCGGAGATTTTATTGGGGAATTTTCAATATGCTAAATATTTTCCTAATAGTAAGAAGGTTCAATTATTTGATGAGCTAAACGAACGCAAACAAACCGCATCGGACTATTTCAACAGTGCTGATGCACCAACAGTAAAAGAGTTTTCTGTCATTTGGTTTAATGAAAAAGCCATTGAATGGCGTCAAAGCCATAAGGAATCTATCGAAGGTATCTTAGCGTCTCACATTCTTCCTGCGTTTGGAAAAATGAAGATCAGCGTCATCAAAAAACAAGATATCTTAACGTTTCGAGCTGCTCTCGCCAAAGTCCAGACTCGAACAAAGAAAACACTGTCGACCTCTCGTATCAATCATATCATGACACCACTAAGAATGATGCTTAACGAAGCCGCTGATCGCTATGAGTTTACGACACCTTGGAAAAATATAAAAGCCTTAAAAGTCCCTCGTACAGAGGTAAACCCATTCTCTTTGAATGAAGTTGAACGACTTATCAAAACAGCACCAGAAGATTTTAAACCTTACTACACAGTGCGTTTCTTCACTGGGTTACGAACGGGGGAAATAGATGGACTTCATTGGGACAAAGTCGATTTAGATAAAAAGCAAATCTACATTGATCAAAGCCTTGTAAAAGGAGTGATGACAGAAGCAAAAACAGATGGGTCCAATCGTGCCATTCAATTAACTGACCGCGTTGTAGAGGCATTAAAAATACAGATGAAAATGACCAAGCACTTAGGGAAATTTGTTTTCTGTAAAAAAGATGGCAAACACTTCAATTATCAGACAATCAGTCGTGTTATTTGGGAACCAATGCTTCAACGCTTGAAGTTTAAGTACCGTAATCCTTATCAAACTCGTCACACCTTTGCGACTCTACTATTAGCCGCAGGTGAATCACCAGAGTGGATCGCTCAACAAATGGGCCATAGCACTACGACGATGTTGTTTCGTGTCTATTCGCGTTATGTGCCGAACCTTACTCGTCAAGATGGCAGTGCTTTTGACCGTTATATTGAAACGCAAGGAGAAGAGAATGCTTAGTGTCCAAGATCACCCAATAGTGCAACAAATCGATAATGAAATACTGCAGCGTGAAGCTAAGTTGGCTTATTTACAGACGGAGCGAATTGCTAAAACCAAGGCGTTATTAAAGTCTACTTATGAGTATGCGCGAATACTTTGTCGAAACTTAAATATTCAACAACAAGAAAGAGCAGTCGCTTTACTCTTTGGTTATGAATATCTAACTAATATCCAAATGGTTGAACAATGGTTACTTGAGCAATTAGTGGAATTGAATCAGTGTGAGTTTTATTGCCCTGTAAGTGAGTTGCAGAATCGTTTATTGATACGTTTAAATAGCCTACAGCAGGATGCTTTTTTGTATTAAATTTAGACTGAGCGTGTGACTGAGTGAAATTGGTCACAATTTTTTAGGTATCTAACTCGCAATGGGGCACAAAGCGCCATAGGATTTATGTGTTATTTTGAAGTATGTAACGTCTGCTGTTCCGACATAGCAGACATTAGAATTAATAATTTTTTGGTCTATTTACAGCGTTTCAGAAGATACAGACCTTCCTTATCCTGAGAGTCAACTAAGCCACACAGGTGACCTTATTAATTTTTAGTTCTATCTTGGAAAGGGGCATAGCGAGTTAGTTATATTATTAAGCTTCTTATTTCTAAGAAGGTTCTAATGCCTTTAAATAATATTGTTAACATAGCAATTACTCTCCACTTACTTTATTTTCTATCAATCATTAAATCTGATAGCGGACTTCTTACACAATTTGCACCCGCATGTAATACATGAGTGTAGATTTGTGTGGTACGGATATCTGTATGGCCTAATTGCTCTTGTACAGTTCGAATGTCTGCTCCCCTTTGTAATAAATGAGTTGCAAATGAATGGCGTAATGTATGAGGGGTAACTTGCTTACTAAAGTTCAATTTTTGTGCCGTCTTTTTTATTGTTTTTTGAATATTTGTTTCATGTATATGGTGACGTCTTAGGTTTTTAGTTCCTGGTTCAATCGATAGCAGGGACGAAGGAAATAGGTAATGCCACTTGAATTCTTTAGCTGCATTCGGGTATTTACCTGCTAATGCATAAGGTAAATACACTCCTTTATAATCAGCTCGTTGTATATCTTCCTGATAATACAAATGAACTTTAGCTATTTGATCTTGTAAAACACCCTTGAGTTCAGGAGCAAGTGTTACTCTGCGATGTTTACCTCCTTTAGCATGCCAAATATTAATTGAGAGGTAATCAAAGTCAATATCTTGTATTCGTAATTTAACAGCCTCCATTAGCCTCAACCCACTCCCGTATAATAAATAACAAGGGAGTGAGATTGA
>JAOFNL010000107.1 GCA_028041985.1 Psychromonas sp.
AAACCGTATCTCGATATCATTCCAAAAGCTTTTTACCATTACTTCGATGTCAAAGTCCATCCGCTTACCTAAGCGTTCCGTCGTGATAACTTTATATAAAAGGTCAACGGGATAAGACCTAAAACCACACATACTGTCTTTTATTTCGAATGATAATGTCTCTATCCAAACTGATATATGTGTTGCGTAGCGTCCATATAAACGACCTTTAGGTACACTTTCATCATAAATAGGTCTACCTGAAATAAGTGCTTTAGGGTATTGCTTAGATTGTTTAATTAATTCATTTAGAGAGGTTAAATCATGTTGGCCATCAGCATCTATTTGTAATGCATGACTGTAGCCTAATTCATGAGATCGTTTAAGACCTGCTATCACAGCACCGCCTTTACCTTGATTGTGATTAAGCCTGATGACTTCAACTGCTGTCGATAGATGATCGATTGCTGTTTGTGTAGCTAGTTCACTACCGTCATCCACCACAATAATAGGATAACCATAACTTTCAGTGAGTTTATCAACTACAGCTGCGATGGTTTTACCATGGTTATAACAAGGGATCAGGAAACAAGGTTTAAATAAACTCATTTAGCCATTTCCAACTTTATACGCCCCGATGAATAATTATTTTCATCTGCGGTATATGAAAAATAAAGTTTCTGTTTATCTTTTTCCCAACTTAAAGTGAGTAATAGTTGCATATTAGGTAATATAGGTTGTTGAAACTTAATCACTTCCATGCCTGCAAAAACACCATCGCAAGCCAACAATTTATTTCCGTAATCGATAGCCCAATCTATCTGTACCACACCAGGAAGAACAGGATAATGATCAAAATGTCCATCGAAATAAGCAATATTAGGATCTATTTGTAAAAGAAGAGTCGCTTTATTCTCTACAATATTTTGCTCAATAATCGTCGCTTGGTATTGACCTTGTTTAATACTCATTTAAATAACTCAGCTATTTCTTGGGTTAGGCGTTTGCCTTGTTTATTCATCGGGATACTAGTGACTATTCTAAAATGTCTCGGAATAGCAACAGGTTCAACCCAATCACGTAGTGATTGTCGGAGTTTGATCCAAAATCGACCTTTGCCTAGCGTTGATAATTCAACGTCGCCTTCAGTTGTCAGTGTTAATAAAGCGCCAAGCGTTACTCTATGTTCTTCTGTAATAACAATCACTGCACTTTCACTAATCCAAGGTAATGCGTCTAAATGTAATTCAACTTCTACTAACGAAACGCGTTTTTCTTCAATTTTAACAATACTGTCAACTCGACCTTTTAATTTAAACTGATGATTTTCTAATAATTCACATAAATCATTGGTTTGATAATAACCATCACAACTATATTCATCACTTAAGCTTTTATCTAACTTTTCACTTAACCAAGGAGAAGATAAAGCAAGACAACCCTCAATATTTTTAACCTTCACTTCAGAAAAGAATGACCAAAGAGAATTGCTTGTATGTTGTTGTCGAAAACCAATACCTCCTGTTTCTGTACTACCAAAAACTTCTATCGCCGTGCTATTCAAACATTCTTTACATGAATCAGAAGCATCGGACGACAGCGGACCACCAGAAGAGAATACAGAGCAATAGTCACCTTTAATTATTTCATGCTGTAAACGCTTTAATAACGCAGGGCTACTAATTAATGTGTGTTCTTTAGTCCCATTCTGAATCACCTGCTCCGGATAAATAATATCTGTCATTGCAAAAGGGCGCTCAGCAGACAATGGCCATAAAACACGGAAAAGTAACCCATAAATATGTTGATGTGAAACGGTGCTAACAATGCGCGATTGCTCTAATACACTGCCAAATTGCTTTTCTAATGCATCAATTTCAGCATCTAACATCAATAAGCTTTTCTTAATTGCTTTTGGTAACCCGGTAGATCCAGAAGTAAATAATAATATTTCTATTGCAGATAAATTAAGCGGATAAAAATCAAAAGAAACACATTCGTTCGTTAAAGAATGACTTAACATACTCATTGATAAACGAATGAAGCTATTGTCTGCAAGGTTTGCTTTTAATGTTTCTTCCACTATGCCGTCATCAATCAACAAATCAAATTCAGAAGAAAGAGATAACAACATAGCAGGTTGATGGTTACCCGGCAGCACCACTTTTTTATTGGTATATAAACTGGCAAAAAAAGCGACTGAAAATAGGTAACTATTATCACAACAAATAGCGACTGATTGGCATGGTTTATTTTTTATTAATAAAATTAAATATTTTACATCCGCTAAAAATTGCTTCCAATTGATATCATTGTCATTATTTAATTCAAAAGCAACGATTGAATCACTACGCTTCGATAGTAATAGGTTAGCAAGTGAATTAAAGGCCATTTTCAGCTATTTTCTCATTTTTTCTTTTAACCAATAACCGAACAATAAATTCAACGGCAAACAAGGCACCTGCTAATAAATAACTGATTAACCCGTTATAA
This sequence comes from Psychromonas sp., assembly GCA_028041985.1. Lineage (GTDB taxonomy): Bacteria > Pseudomonadota > Gammaproteobacteria > Enterobacterales > Psychromonadaceae > Psychromonas. The sequence continues at coordinate 2,473 of JAOFNL010000107.1, forward strand.
AGTGTCCATATATGTAACGACATAAAGGTAGTAGATAACGCAATTCCACCATTGATGACAAAAAACAAGCACCAAATTTTAGTAACATCACGTGTATACCGTATTGCATAATCGGGTAAATTAGGTTCTTGTAACCTAGCGAAGCGTTCAATCATACTTTCTTTTTGGTATAAGCTTTGAGTAAATATGATCAACATTAAAGCATTAACGATGACCGGGTAATAAGTAAACCATTGGCTGCTTTTAAATAAAAAAGCTAAAGCGGTAAGTATTAAACCGGCACCACCACTCAACCAAGCAATATATTTAAGTTCACGTAAACGGGTTTGATTACCACCAAGTACTCTTAATAAAAACAGTACGCCTAATACACTAGCAACAGCACCTAAACCCCATTCATTTAATCCGTAATACACGGCAAAGGGGTAAGTTAATAAAACAATTGCTGCCAGTATGGTAAATGGTTTCATTATTTTTCGTTTAACAAGTTTTCAACTGAATCAACAACATCTTTTACTGAGCGTACTAATTTAAATTCTTCAGGCTTGATTTTTTTGCCTGTTAAATTTTGTAAATGCACGACTAAATCCACCGCATCTAAACTGTCTAAATCTAAGTCTTGATATAAACGGGTATCTAACTTTACGTCATCAGCATCTATTTCAAATAACTCAACTAATGCGTTTTGTATTTGAACAAATATTTCATCTCTGCTTAATTCTTTCATTTTTGAATCCTATCTATTTGCACTAATAAATTTTGCTAAGTTAGCCACTGAAGCAAAGTGTTGGCGTGTTTCTGTATCATCCGCATCAATCACTACGTTGTATTGCTTCTTAATTGCTAAGCCAAGTTCTAGCGCATCGATAGAATCTAACCCTAAACCTTCACCAAAAAGAGGTGCTTCCGTTTCAATATCGTTAACACTCATATCTTCAAGATTAAGTGCTTCAATGATGAGCGTTTTTAATTCAGTTTCAAGCTGTTGCATCTATCTGCTTACCTATTTTTGTGGGAAAAGAACACTATCTAAGTGCTTATTTAGTTTTCTAACTGTCAGCGAAGGAGATTCATCACTGTTAATAAATTCATTAATAACTATTTTATCCTTAACATCTATAAGGAAAAAGGGCTTTTTATCGGGAACTTGATACCACTTACTTTGTTTGGTTAAAAAAATGGGATCTACTGTTATATGCACGACGCGTAAGTCTGATTTTGTTTTTACCGCAACTTGCGCTGCACCACGTTGTAATTTAGAAGGCACACCCTCTGTGGTACGCGTGCCTTCCGGAAAAATAAGTAAAACATGGCCTTTTTTTAACCTTTCTTCGCAAGTAGTTAGCAAACGTTCAGGATCTTTATTCGGGATATAACCCGCTGAAGTAACCACGCCTCGCATAAAAGGATTTTTCCAAATGGCACCTTTCACTAAACAATCACTTTGTTTTAATTGAGAGGTAATTAACACGTAGTCAATTAAACTAGGATGGTTAGCAACAATAATACAATTACGGTCAGCTTTTAGTTTTTCAGCACCAATAATTTTATAGCCGATAGCACCTGTTATACGCATAGTTTCACAAAAAAGGAAAAAGGAGGTTTGAATTGTTTTTTGTACGCGTAACTCTCTCGATTCTTTATTTTTTATAGAAAAAGTTAAAATGAGAATAATAATAAAAGTAAGCGCTAACCCACCAATACCAAACAAGGCAAAACACATACCTGTGGCAAAAACACGCCATTGTTTATTTAATTTAGCGGCAAACCCTTTCATGAACGTAACCAACTCCATGATAAACGATGATCATAAATTGTTGTTTTATTTTTTTCTTGTAACAAAAATTCAATTATTGAGAGGCTTTGACACGATGGAGGAGGTGTTTGAACACTGTTTTTACACCATGAAAGTTGAAAATCATTACCTGTACTTAAAAGCGCAGAAAAAGCATAACCTTGGTAGGGGTTATCACTTTCATATTTTTTATAAGGTTCTGGCAAAGGTTCGTCAAAATCAACAATAAGTACTAGATTTAACGGGTATTCCTTGAGGTAGATAGCAGCTTCAATAAATGCATGATGCAATGTACTTTCAACAGCGGCAATAGAAGTAACTGGCACGGCTCTATTTTCACTAATCGTAAAAAGACCTGCCGCTGTATTGTGAACGGATTGAGAAAAGGCGGTTGGAGATGCATCTTCACCAACAAGAATATCTTGTATCAGTTTAACAGTACGAGTCATCTCTCCATGGCGACTAGAAAAAACAATATAATCAATTTTTTCATCTTGAGATATCTGCAACGCAGTTTGTAGAGCAAGCTTACTTAAACTACTCATCCGTCTGCGCATCATTGGTTTAATCAAATTAACTGGAGCATCAACTAATTCATCAGGCCACTGACGACTTTTTTTTGACCAATTAATCCAATCATTTTGAGTAATTAAACCAGGCGATAATGCTAACCAGCTATCAATGTTAAAATTTATATCAGTCATTTAAAATACACATGTTTATAATCCATTAATTCGAATGTGATATTATCATTTTATTACATCAACAAGAGACTTTTTTTGACCTAACCTAGCATTAACATAGTAATATTAAAGGATAATTGTTGTATATCATGTCCGTATAAATATATACACAACGAAAAATGATCATATTAAATCAATACTATAAACAAAGTAGAGTAATAAAATGACTAACTTTAGCAAAGACCCGTACAGTGCGCTTGAAGCAAAAACAGAAGCTCAAAAATTAGCATTCGCACCGATTACATTCCATACAGCACGCACATTACGCGACTTAGGTATTTTAGCAGCTCTCGATAAATCACCACAAACAGGGTTAAATGCACAACAAATTAGCGAGCAAACTGATGTTTCTGAATATGGTATTAAAGTACTGCTTGATATGGCACTAAGTGCACATATTGTGACTTGGAATACGCCTAATTACATTATCGCGAAGCTAGGTTATTTTTTATTACATGACGGTATGACACGCGCTAATTTAGACTTTACTGCTGATGTTTGTTATGCAGGCATGATGCATTTAACAGAAGCCATTGCAGAGGGTACGCCTGCTGGTTTAAAAGAGTTAGGCGATTGGCCAACAATATATGAAGGTCTTTCACGATTACCTGAAAAAGCTAAAAATAGTTGGTTTGAATTTGATCATTTTTATTCCGATCGTTCATTTCCATTACTACTTAAAAAAGTATTTGAGCATAAACCCAAACGTATTTTTGATGTGGGTGGTAATACCGGCAAATGGTCTCTGCAATGTGTTAATTACGACGCAGATGTAGAAATGACAATTATCGATCTACCCCAACAAATTGAAGTTGCCATGAAAAATGTCGCAGATGCAGGCTTTGCAGGGCGAGTTAAAAATCATCCAACCAATATGTTAGATAAAACCTTAGCATTACCTACTGGTGCTGATGCTTGGTGGATGAGCCAGTTTTTAGACTGTTTCTCACCAATGGAAATACTGAGTATTTTACAACGTGTACGTAAAGCGATGAAAGCAGATGCTAAAGTTTATATTTTAGAACTTTTTTGGGATGCTCAAAAATACGATGCTGCAACATTAAGCTTAAATGCCACTTCACTTTATTTCACTTGCCTAGCTAATGGAAATAGTCGTTTCTATCGTAGCAGTGACTTTTTAGAAATTGTGGAGGAAGCTGGATTTGATGTTGTAGAGCGTACTGATAATATTGGTTTAGGTCATACTTTATTAGAGTTAGTAGTTAAATAAGAAGGGTTATAAATTGAAATATATCTATAGAACAATAGCAATAACAGGTTTACTAACAACAATAAGCGCCTGTCAAACAACACAACAACCAGAGGTTGCTTTAAACTTTAAAGAAGGTGAAACATTGCAAGCACTAGTGAATGTGCATGGCGATATGTCTAGAGGTAAATTTTACGCGCTTAATTATCAGCTACCTAGCATGATCCCAATATGTGATGAAATTGTTGTTAATTCGATAGATGAGGATGTGATTAATATCAGTTACAAAGAGACAAAATATAATTATCTATGGGATGGACATACAAAAAAAGCAGGGCAATCTTTAGCCGAAAATTTTGACCTCTACTTTGGTAAACAGTGTGACAAAGCGGCAGTAGAAAAATTGAGTGTCAATGATAAAAAAGGTATTGAACAAGGTATAGCAAAGATTGGCATGAGTAAACAAGGTGTTAAATTTGCTATGGGTTATCCACCACTTCATGCAACCCCTTCAATGGAAAGCGACACATGGATTTATTGGCGTAATCGATGGGGAAAACGCGCAATTGAATTTTCAAATGACGGTA
>JAOFNL010000110.1 GCA_028041985.1 Psychromonas sp.
ATTGTTTACTACGGGAGAAGTTAATACTTCTTTTATTCCACTTGATTTAGCCATTGTTTAGCACTCCTTCACGAACGTTGCTAAGAAATGGGCCAAACCCTTGCTCACCTAACCAGAAAGTAAAGGTATGCTCAACACCAACACTTGTCAGTGTTGCGCCTGATAACCCATCGATTTCATGTTTAGAATCAGCAGCAGCTTGACCTTTAACTATTTTAATTGCTGGATTACCGTTAGCATCAAATAATTCTTTACCAACAAACAAACCAGTCCAGCGAGGATTTTGAACTTCTCCACCTAGCCCAGGGGTTTCACCTTGCTCGTAGTAAGTAATCGCTTCAACGGTATTACCGTCAGGTTTAACCGCAACAAATGCGTACATTGTTGACCACAATCCAGCGCCATGTACCGGTATAATGATGCGTTGTAATACACCGTTATCATCAGAGACTAAGTAAACTGTAGCTAAATTTGCACGGCGGCCAATTTTAGCAACGTTTTGATCCGCTGTTAATTTAACGCTCATTGCAGGATCTTTAGCTGCTTTACGTTGGTCATATGTCGCAGCGTCAGGTGTTGAAACAAATTTACCTGTCGCTAAATCCACTAATTTTGTTTCGATATTAGAAGCAAAAATTTCTGGAATTGTTTTATTGGTCGTTAAACCAGCAACATCAAGAATTTTATTTTGCTTATCAATTGCTTTATTAGCGATTTGCATCGGACGCAAGCCAACAGCTGCTCCTGCAACAATGATTGAGCAGACTAGACAAACAGCTAGTACAACCACCATTGTTTTGCCGAATGTTTCTTGTTGATTAGACATTACGAGCTAGCCTCCGTTTAATATTGCCTTGCACCACAAAATAATCGAATAACGGTGCAAATAAGTTAGCAAATAAAATAGCTAACATCATACCTTCAGGGAAGGCTGGATTCACAACACGAATCAATACAACCATCAATCCAATTAATATTCCGTAGTACCATTTACCTTTATTAGTAAATGATGCAGATACAGGGTCTGTTGCCATAAATATCATACCAAAGGCAAAGCCACCCATAACCAAATGCCAGTACCAAGGTAATTGGAACATGTGATTTGTATCGCTTCCTATGGCATTAAACAATAATGCAGTTGCAATCATACCAATCATGACACCGGAGATAATTCTCCATGATGCAATACCAGTGATGACAATAAATGCACCGCCAATTAAAATAGCGAGAGTAGAAACTTCACCGATACTGCCTTGCATATTTCCAAGGAAAGCATCCATCCAAGTTAAATTAGACTGCACAGCCTCTAAACCACCTTGAGCCATAACACTTAACGATGTTGCGCCAGAAAAGCCATCAACGGCAGTCCAGACGGCATCACCAGAAATATCAGTTGGGTAAGCAAAGAATAAGAAAGCACGTCCAGCAAGTGCAGGATTTAGGAAGTTACGTCCTGTCCCACCAAAGATCTCTTTAGCAACGACAACACCAAACGTAATACCTAAAGCAACTTGCCAAAGCGGAATAGTTGCAGGAACAATTAATGCAAACAACACGGATGAAACAAAGAAACCTTCATTTACTTCATGTTTACGCACGCTTGCAAATAACACTTCCCAAAAACCACCCACAACAAACGTCACTGCATAGATAGGCAAAAAGTATGCGGCACCGTATAGGAAGCTATCAAATACACCTGCTCCTGAGCCTAAAGTTACACCCAGCATATCTAGTAATGCTACACGCCAATCATCAAGCGCAGCATAACCAGCCACGATTGCATCATTGGCTTGCACACCAGTATTGTACATGCCGTAAAACATAGCAGGGAATGTCGCTAACCATACAAAGATCATCATGCGTTTAAGGTCAATACCATCACGAACATGTGTAATGCCTTTGGTCACATAACCAGGGGTATAGAAAAATGTTGCAGCAGCCTCATACAGAGCATACCATTTTTCATATCGGCCCCCTGCTTCGAACTCTGGTTCCATTTTTTCAATTAAGTTCTTAAGACCCATTATTAGCCTTCCTTCTCAATTTTACTTAGACAGTGACGCAAGATTGAGCCGTATTCATATTTGCCAGGGCAAGCATAAGTACATAATGCTAAATCTTCTTCATCTAGTTCTAGGCAGCCTAACGTTTGTGCGCTGTCTGTATCACCTACGATCAAATCGCGTAACAACATAGTGGGTAAAATATCTAATGGCATAACACGCTCATATTGACCGATTGGTACCATTGCACGTTTACTTCCACCAGTAGTCGTAGTGAACGAGAATTTTTTAGCACGATTTAACGCAGACAAAAACACGCGAGCTACAGAGTGTTTATTTAAACCAGGAGCACCCCACCCGAATAACTCTTTCTCATAACCTTCAACTAATGCTGAAATTTGATTATGGTAACGGCCTAAGTATGCATGTGGACCAACTGCCGTCACACCACATAAAACAGAACCAGAGATGACACGAACTTGACCTTCAATTAATTGACCTGCAGTTAACTCAGTAGTAGACGCACCAAGAGTAGTGCGTATTAAACGAGGAGTTGAAACAGCGGGGCCGGCTAATGAGATGACTCGTTCTGCATATAATTCACCTGTCGTGAATAACTTACCAAAAGCAATAACATCTTGGTAATTAACCGACCAAACTTGTTTCGTTGCCGAAACAGGATCAATAAAGTGAATATGAGTCCCTGCTAAACCAGCAGGATGAACACCCGTGAAGATTTTCTCTTCAACGTTTGCCACACCAGATGATGGTAATGCAGCAGGCCCTTTACAAACATACACTTTACCTGCAGTTAACTGAGATAATAGCGCTAGACCGTCTGTAAATGCTTGTTGATTATCATTAATGACAACCGTTGCATCAGCCGCTAATGGATTGGTATCCATTGCAGTTACAAAAATAGATGCTGGCGACGCATCAATTGCAGGCACTTTACTGAATGGGCGAGTACGGAAAGCAGTCCATGCACCAGATTCAACCAAAGTATCAACAATTTTGCTGCGCTCAAGGCTTGCTAACTGATTACTTTCGTATTTAGCAAACTGAACTGAATCATTGCCTTGTACAGAAATAACTACAGATTGCAGCACACGTTTAGCACCACGATTAATTTCTTTAACTACACCAGACGCTGGAGCGGTAAAATGAACACCTTCATTTTTCTTATCAGAAAATAGAATTTGTCCTTTTTTTACGGTGTCGTCGACTTTAACAGCCATTGACGGACGCATACCAACGTATTCTTCACCCAGTATAGCAACTTCAGAAATGGCAGGACCATTCTGAATGACTTGCTCTGGCGCTCCTGATATAGGGAGATCCAGTCCTTTTTTTATAGTAATCATATTCTCTTGCACTATGTTACGGGAGGAAAAGTTACATGCCTTTCGGCAATAAAACATTACATGCTACAGTTACGTTTAACAAACGCTTAACATGCAGGCTAATAAATTCTGACAAATGTTAACATTATAGAGGGGTCCATTGCTATATTAAATAAAAAACCTTGTGGTAGTTAGTTCAAATTTCATAAAAATAATGCAACAAAATATAGCTCACTGTTTAACATTTAATTTCTTCATATTTTGATTATTTTTAGCTCATCATAAAATTTAAATATTTACAGAAAAGCTAATTACCCACCCATACAGTCAGGTGAATTAGGCGAACTCTGATTTTTTTCTAACCACTGCAATGTAGTATAGGTGTGAATTGCTAAAGCATGTACTGGTCCTGCCATTTCTTCTGCAAGTAATTCATTAATTAAGCGATGGCGCATAATTAGACGCATTCCTTCAAAGTCATCGGAAACGATCGTCACTTTGAAATGTGTTTCTGAATTCGCAGGAACTGAATGATTATGGCTTTCGTTTTCAACTTTAACGAGAGTTTCAGGGAAACGTTGATTTAACTTATCTTGAATAGCCTTTTGAACGATCATAATACCTCTTATTAAAATGAATTATAATACTAATTAGCGCTTACAATAACAAAGCTCTCAAGAATGCGATACACTCTTTTTAAGAGTTTTTTACTCAAAAAATAGCAATTGCACATCACACGTTATATTTCATCGCAATACAAAAAGGTTAACTGTGCCAGAAACATCTGAACTTCGTGTCGGTCTAACAGCAACATTCCCTTGTTCTTACTTAGAAAATAAAGAAGAGCAATTAATTATGCTTATTGAACCGGAACTAAATGCCCAACAATATTACCCTGCCTTAATGGCCATTGGATTTCGACGAAGTGGCGATCAAGTTTATCGACCACAATGCCCTGAATGCAATGGCTGTGAATCGTTACGGATTAAATGTAATGACTTTGTTTTATCAAAAAGCCAAAAACGGTTGTTAAATAAAAACAAAAAATTTACAACAGAAATCAGCTCAACTCCCCAAGAAAATTACTTTTCACTGTATCAACGCTATATCGATCAAATACATAAAGATGGCGTCATGTATCCAGCTAAACTCGAACAATTTGATTCTTTTATTGCTTGTAGTTGGGGAAAACCTATTTTTCTTGAAATATATGATAATGATAAATTAATTGCCGTTAGCGTTACTGACCAACTTAAAACAACCAACTCCTCTGCTTGGAGCGCCTTTTATTGTTTCTATGATCCCGATTACACAGCAAACTCTTTAGGAAAATTTGCTGTACTTCAGCAATTACACTTAGCAAAACAGCAACATATAGACTTTTTATACTTAGGTTATTACATACACAATTGCCAAAAAATGAATTATAAAAATCAATTTAACCCACATCAGCGTTTCATTAACCAACAATGGGAGCAGTTTGATTAGCAATTTAGTTTGATTAATGAGCAACAATCCTTTACCACTACCGATTATTCTGGCATTATGCGCCGATTGAAATTAGCACTACTTACTTATACGAAGGATCCATCGCCAATGGCAAAAGAAGACAGTATTGAAATGCAAGGCACTATTTTAGATACACTGCCTAATACAATGTTCCGTGTGGAATTAGAGAACGGTCACGTTGTTACTGCACATATCTCAGGTAAAATGCGCAAAAACTACATCCGTATTCTAACTGGCGATAAAGTAACAGTTCAACTTACACCTTACGATTTATCAAAAGGTCGTATTGTTTTCCGTGCGCGTTAATTCGTCGGAAAACAGTTAGGCTATTAAGCCATAAAAAAACCAGCTTAATAAAGCTGGTTTTTTTATGGCTAGAGAAAATGTTTTTCGTTTATGAAATTAACTACTGACTTCTAATTTTTTCTCTATTTTTTTAACGGTTTTATCTTCAGGCTCATAATCAAACTCAATATCATCTTCTTTTTTGTTTAATTTAACGCGAACACTGCCACCACTTTGTAAACTACCGAATAATATTTCAGTCGCTAAAGGTTTTTTCAATTTATCTTGAATTAAACGCCCCATTGGTCGAGCGCCCATCGCTTTATCGTAACCGTTTTCAGCTAACCAAGCTCTCGCTTTAGAGTCTACTTCTAATGACACTTGTTTTTTGTCTAATTGCACCTGTAACTGAACAATAAATTTATCAACCACTTGGTTAATAACCTTCATATCTAAATGATTGAACCAAATAATATTATCCAAACGATTTCTAAATTCAGGAGAGAATATTTTATTAATTTCATCCATCGCTTTAGCACCCTGCTTCTGCTCCTTAAAACCAATACTTTGTTTCACAGTTTCTTGAACACCTGCATTGGTTGTCATCACTAAAATTACATTTCTAAAGTCAACTTTACGTCCATTACTATCAGTTAACGTAGCATGATCCATCACTTGTAATAGAATGTTATAAACATCGGCATGCGCTTTTTCAATTTCATCTAATAACACCACTGAATAAGGATGTTTAACCACTGCATCAGTTAATAAACCGGCTTGTTCATAACCAACATAACCAGGAGGTGCACCAATTAAACGAGAAACAGTATGTTTTTCCATATATTCAGACATATCAAACCGAAGTAACTCAATACCTAAGGCTTTGGCTAACTGCTGTGTGACTTCAGTTTTACCAACCCCTGTAGGCCCAGCAAATAAGAAAGAGCCAACTGGTTTTAATTCATCAGATAATCCCGAACGATTTAAATGGATCGCATCAGTTAATGCATCAATTGCGCTATCTTGACCAAATACCGTCATTTTTAAACGTTGATGTAATTTAGCTAAAGCATCTTTATCAGAATTAGAAACTGACTTCTGTGGGATCCGAGCAATTTTAGCAATGATGCTTTCAATCTCTGCAACCCCAATTGTTTTTTTACGCTTACTAACAGGAAGTAAACGCATCTGTGACCCAGCTTCGTCGATAACATCAATCGCTTTGTCAGGAAGATGACGATCATTAATATATTTTGCACTCAATTCAGCAGCCGCGACCAATGCTTTATTGGTATAGCGAATATTATGATGCTCTTCATAACGAGAGCGTAAACCTAAAAGAATTTGCCCTGTTTCTTGAATCGATGGTTCTAATACATCTATTTTTTGAAAGCGACGTGCTAAGGCATGTTCTTTTTCAAACACTTGCCCAAATTCTTTATAAGTTGTTGAACCAATACAACGTAATTGGCCTCCGGTTAACAACGGCTTTAATAAATTAGCCGCATCTAACTGCCCACCAGTTGCAGCTCCAGCTCCAATAATG
>JAOFNL010000011.1 GCA_028041985.1 Psychromonas sp.
GATCGCTAGCAAATGCCACCAATGAAAAGAGCACCATGCCTACGATAAAGCTCACTGGAATATGCCATAAAATGACTTTAGTTTTGAGTAAAAATAGACCGCCAGCTAAGAATGCTAAACTAACCCATTGACTACCTTGTAATGAATCCAAGCTAAAAAGTGTTGTTTTTAGTGTTTCAGAGATCGTTTCCCCTGCATGGATGGCATTGCGAATTGTTTCTAATGGGGTGGCCAGCGTGTAGCCATCGATAGAGGTTTTAATTTGATCAATACTGTAACCATCAATGCTGAATCCCGTCATAATTAGACTAACTGCATCATTAAATGAAAGAGGGAATGCTTGCATAGACTGTATTGGTAACCAAGCGGTCATTTGCACTGGAAAAGAGATTAATAAAACGACATAACCTGCCATTGCAGGGTTGAATATGTTTTGGCCTAAACCACCATAAAGGTTTTTAACAATCACTATCGCAAAGGATGTGCCGATCACAATTACCCACCATGGTGCTAATGAAGGAATTGAAATCGCGAGTAATATGGCCGTGACAATTGCGCTGTAATCTTTAATGCTATTTAATATAGAACGATTGCGAAATTTTAAAAACATCGCTTCCGTAACAATGGCGGTCACAACGGCCAATATTATCTGTATATAGATCCCTAATCCAAATAGATAACTGTGAACAACAATACCTGGGATTAATGCAAAAATAACCATCTGCATTATTTCAGGGGTACGACGGGTTGTCCGTTGATGTGGCGAGGTAGAACTAAAAAATGCCATGGGTTATTGATCCTTCTCTGCCAATTTTTTGGCTTTTGCTTTGGCAATCACTGCCGCTATTTTTGCTTTTTTGTCATCGACAGCTTGTTCGTTATTAACTGCTTCTATGCTATCAGTTGAATTGGATGCTTGTTTCGAGTCAATATCTTCAGTTTCAGCCGTGTTGTCCATTATGTCGCTGTCAGATGCCGCTGCTAATTGTTGTTTATGCAGACGCGCTTGCTCCTTGCGTAAAGCTCGTTGTTTAATTACTTCAGTATTGTCTGGTTCTGAGGGCGTATTTTCAGAGCTAGCGGCTGCTAATTTTTTCGCTTTTGCGCGTGCGATGGCTGCTGCAATGGCCGCTTTTTTAGGATCTGCACTTTCAACTGGAGTTTGTTCAGTCTCTGATTCTATTGCTTGATGATCCGTTTCTGTTTTTTCTGCCGCTGCTAATTTTTTCGCTTTTGCACGTGCGATGGCTGCTGCAATAGCCGCTTTTTTAGGATCTGCACTTTCAACTGGAGTTTGTTCAGTCTCTGATTCTATTGCTTGATGATCCGTTTCTGTTTTTTCTGCCGCTGCTAATTTTTTCGCTTTTGCACGTGCGATGGCTGCTGCAATAGCCGCTTTTTTAGGATCTGCACTTTCAACTGGAGTTTGTTCAGTCTCTGATTCTATTGCTTGATCCGTTTCTGTTTTTTCTACTGCTGCTAACTTTTTCGCTTTTGCACGCGCGACTGCTGCTGCAATGGCTGCCTTCTTTGGATCACTTTCAGTGTTTGTTTGAGAATTATCAACATCAGTTGAGTCTATTTCAGCTTCTGCTGACATCGCTCGTTTTTTAGCTTTAGCTCGTTCAATCGCTGCTGCAACTTGGCTGCTTGGTGCGGTTGGTGTTACATCTAATGCTTTACCTTCTTTTTTCGCTTTTGCACGTGCTAACGCAGCGGCAATCACATCTTCACCGTTATTCTTTTCTTTCATTTGTTGCTTACGTTTTTCAGCGGCAAGTTTATGTTTTAACTGGCGCTCTTCTTTTTCTTTTTCTAAACGTAACTCTCTATCTTCATGGCGTTTTCGTGCAATAGCTGCTTTATCTGCCTCATATTTAGCCGTTTTAATTTGTGCCTTCGACACGCGATAATATTCAACTAAAGGAATATGACTTGGACAAACAAAGGCACATGCGCCACATTCTATACAAGCTGATAAGTCATACTCTTGTAATTTTTTATGATCTTCGCTCTGTGAATACCAAAGCAGTTGTTGTGGTAATAGTTCTGCAGGACACACTTCAGCACATTCACTGCAACGAATACAGCTCATTTCAGGCTCTGGCTTAGGTGCTTCTTTAATTGAAGGCGCTAAAATACAGTTGCAGATTTTGCTAACGGGCGTTTGCGTATCTTTTATTGTGAACCCCATCATAGGCCCGCCAATGATCAATTGCTGTTGTGGTGACACATTAAGCGAATAAGTATCTAGAAGATGTTGAATTGGCGTACCAATACGAACATTTACATTCCCCTTTTTAGTAAAAGCATCACCTGTAAGGGTGACAATGCGGGAGATCAGTGGTTGACCATCTATAATCGCTTCTTTTACCGCAAAGGCAGTCCCTACATTGACCATGCAAATACCAAGGTCTGATGAATGTTTACCAATGGGAGTTTGTTCGCCGGTTAATATTTCAATTAACTGTCTGCCACTACCTGAAGGGTAACGCGTAGGGATAATTCTAAGTAAGATATTTGCCGATTGTTCAGATTCTTGCAATGCTTTAGTGAAAGCTTCAATGGCCTCTGGTTTATTGTCTTCAATGGCAAAAATAGTTAATTTTGGTTTTAATATATGCTGAAGCACCTGAGTGCCTTCAATGATCTCAAGTGCATACTCTTGTGTTAAGCGATCATCTGACGTGATATAAGGTTCACACTCAATCGCATTGATGATTAACAGGCGGTTTTCATGTTGTTTTAATTTCAAGTGAGTGGGGAAGCCCGCTCCGCCTAAGCCAATAATGCCAGCTTGTTGAATAACCTCAACCAATGTCGCTGGCAACTCTTCTTTGTAATCGGCAAAACCTTGAGAAGGAAAAGCAGTATCTAATCCATCGGTTTCAATCACAATAGATAACACTGGTAAACCAGAAGGGTGGCAATCGGTTCTTGGTTCAATGGCTTTTACTTTGCCAGAACTTGTTGCATGTTGTACCACTAAAGCGCCATAGACTTTAGTCAAAGGTTGGCCCTTAAGTACAGGATCTCCGACTCTGACTAATAGCTCTGGTACTTGTCCTTTGTGCTCAACTGAAATGATTAATTCATTAGCAATACTCGCATCAACAATAGGGAATTGATTGCTCTGCAGTTTATTTTGTTCTGGATGAACACCACCGTGAAAATCCCACATTTTACCAGTTGCGATTTGCTCTAATTTGTCATCACTTAATAAATGGATCTGCTGGTTCATTCTATGGCTCATCGATAGTTTTAGTTGGAATAGTTTGTAAGTTCCACTGCCAATTTTGTGGGGTGATTTGAATCGGTAACATATCTATACAATCCGTTGGACAAGGCGCGACACATAACTCACAGCCTGTACATTCATCAGTGATCACCGTGTGCATTTGACGCGTCGCACCTAAAATAGCGTCAACAGGACAAGCTTGAATACACTTTGTACAACCGATACATTCATCTTCACGAATAAAGGCTACTGTTTTAGGCTTTTCTTCAGCCTCTAGTTTTTTAGGCTCAATACCCATTCGTTCAGCTAGTTGCAACATTACCGCTTCACCACCAGGGGGGCATTTATTAATGTCATCGCCTTCCGCAATAGCTTTCGCATAAGGTTTACAGCCTGGATAGCCACATTGACCACATTGTGTTTGTGGCAGCATTGCATCTAATTCTTCAACAATTGGATCTTCTTTTACTTTGAATTTAATCGAGGAATAACCAAGTAAAGAGCCAAAAATAAGCCCTAAAACACCTAGTGTTAAAATAGCAATGATAATACTGGTGATCATTTAATTAACCCTGTGAAACCCATGAAAGCAAGTGACATCAAACCTGCTGTTATCATTGCGATAGACGCCCCTTTAAAAGGCAGCGGGACATCAGAAGCACTTAGGCGTTCTCGAATAGAAGAAAACAACACTAATACCAGCGAAAAACCTACACCAGCCCCAAAGCCGTAAATAACAGATTGTCCGAAGTCATGCTGCTCGGTTAAGTTCAGCAGTGCCAAACCAAGAATGGCGCAGTTAGTGGTAATAAGCGGCAAAAAGATCCCTAAAAGACGATATAAAGTTGGGCTAGTTTTGTGCATGACCATTTCAGTAAATTGTACCACTACGGCAATCACTAAAATGAAACTTAAGGTTTGTAAATAATGAAGCCCTAAAGGCTCGAGTAAGTAATTATTGACGATATAGGATAATGCCGCCGTCAGCGTTAATACAAATGTTGTTGCTAACGACATACCGACGGCTGTTTCAATTTTATTTGAAACGCCCATGAATGGGCATAAGCCTAAAAACTTTACTAAGACAAAGTTATTAACTAGGACTGTGCCAAAAAAAAGTAAGAAATAATCGCTCATAAATAATTGCTCATTAATAATAAGTCCACTACTAAAGTAGGTGTTTTTAAGCTCTAAAATGAGCATGATTATAGCAATAAAAGCACACAAGTTCAGAGGAAAAGTTGTATCAATTCCAGAGATTTAACGTTTTGGAAGGTTATTTTTGTAATAACGCGCGGTGTAAACTTACACCTGAATTAAATTGCACTTTTAAAATAAAAATTTATCGAAATAAGAGTCGATTTCATCACTGCTGAATCATTCTGCACAAATGTAAACATAACTTAAAAAAATTATGAATTTCATGATTAACTTCAATTTTTTTACCACTAATTGAGCATGTGATTTTTAAATTGATTTACATCAATAATCTATATGTTGTGTTAAGTATAGTCCTACAGCACTAGATGTTGTGTCTAAAAATTAATCACGGAGCAGTAAATGAAACCAGTTGTAATTAAGCGAGATGGAAGCCAAGTCCCGTTCAATGCCTTACGTATTGCAGAAGCGGTGTTAAAAGCTTCGGGCGCTGCTCGCTGTAAAGGTGTTGATGCTTTTGCCATCGCAGAAGAAGTAAAAGAGCGATTAAAAGGATTGGAAGAAGTAGATATTCATCATATCCAAGATGCAGTAGAAGCGTGTTTAATGGCAAGTGGACAAGTTGAGTTAGCCCGTGTGTATATTGAATATCGTCATGATAGAGATATTGCGCGTGAACGTAAAAGCCATTTAAATAGTGAAATTGACGGATTAATTGAACAAAGCAATGCTTCATTATTAAATGAAAACGCCAATAAAGATGGCAAAGTTATCCCTACACAACGCGACCTTCTTGCGGGTATTGTCGCGAAGCATTATGCCAAATCTCATATTCTGCCTAGAGATGTGGTACGTGCACATGAGCGTGGTGAAATTCATTATCACGACTTAGATTACGCACCCTTTTTCCCTATGTTTAACTGCATGTTGATTGATATTAAAGGTATGTTTACTCAAGGCTTTAAAATGGGAAATGCTGAAATTGAAGAGCCTAAATCAATCTCTACTGCTACCGCTGTAACAGCTCAGATCATTGCGCAAGTGGCGAGTCATATTTATGGCGGTACAACGATCAATGGCATTGATACTATCCTTGCTCCTTATGTCACCAAAAGCTTTGAAAAGCATTTAAAAACCGCAGAGTATTGGAAAATTGCAGACTCCCATGCCTATGCGACAGAGCAAACTGAAAAAGAATGTTACAACGCTTTTCAGTCACTGGAATATGAAGTAAACACGCTACATACGGCTAACGGCCAAACTCCTTTTGTGACTTTTGGGTTTGGTTTAGGAACAGACTGGCAAGCTCGCCTAATTCAAAAATCGATTTTACAAAACCGTATTGCAGGTTTAGGAAAAAATCGTAAAACGGCTATATTTCCTAAGTTAGTGTTCGCGATCAAAGATGGTGTTAACCATAAAGCTGACGACCTAAATTACGATATCAAACAACTGGCGTTAAAATGTGCTTCAAAACGTATGTATCCTGATATTTTAAATTACGAAAAAGTGGTTGAAGTTACTGGTTCATTTAAAACCCCAATGGGATGCCGTAGCTTCTTAGATCGTTATGAAAAAGAAGGGGAACTCATTCATGATGGCCGAAACAATCTTGGTGTTGTTAGTATTAACTTACCCCGTATTGCCTTAGAATCGGATGGTGATGAAGAGCGCTTTAATGAATTATTAACTAAACGTTTACTTTTAGCCAAGAAATCCTTAGATACGCGTATTGAACGTTTAAGTGAAGTGAAAGCCAGTGTAGCACCCATTTTGTATATGGAAGGAGCCTGTGGCGTGCGTTTAAAAGCAGACGATTGTGTGGCTGATATTTTCAAAAATGGTCGCGCATCAATATCACTAGGTTATATTGGATTGCACGAAACTGTTAATGCTTTATTTGGCGCAGAAGAGCATATTTTTGACAGTGAAATAAAACAACAAAAAGCCCTAGAGATTATTGCTCGTCTCAAACAAGCAACCGTGGAATGGACGGAGCAATCTGGTTATGCATTCAGTTTGTATTCAACACCCTCTGAAAACTTATGCGATCGTTTCTGTCGTTTAGATGCTAAACAGTTTGGAGTGTTAGAAGGGGTGACTGACAAAGGTTATTACACTAATTCATTTCATTTAGATGTTGAAAAAACAGTTAATCCTTACGATAAATTGGATTTTGAAATGGCTTATCCACCTATCGCGAGTGGTGGTTTTATCTGCTACGGCGAATACCCAAACATGCAGCACAATCTAAAAGCATTGGAAGATGTTTGGGACTACAGTTACACACGCGTACCTTATTACGGTACCAATACACCAATTGATGAGTGTTATGAATGCGGCTTTACAGGGGAGTTTGATTGCACCAGTAAAGGCTTTGTTTGCCCAAGCTGTGGTAACTCAGATTCCGAAAAAGTAGCTGTAACACGTCGAGTGTGTGGGTATTTGGGAAGTCCTGATTCGCGACCGTTTAATGAAGGGAAGCAAGAGGAAGTGAAGCGACGAGTTAAGCATCTGTAGCTTGTTTTTGTTGTTTACTTGGCTTGTCTTAGGGGCGCAGGATTCATCCTGCTTTTTTGAATTTATTTAAGAAAAGGTTCGTCTTCGCTCATCGAAGCTGTTTGATATTTCATTGCTTGGTTTTCGCCCTGTCGGCGAGTTACTTTTCTCTTAGTCAGAAGAGAAAAGTAACCAAAAGAGACTGACACCGAATCGCTTTCTGATCCAAATAATGAAAAACTTTCTCAACGCACTAGTTCATACTGCACATCCATGTGCCGGATGAACTTACAGCAAACGTCCTGTTTGCTGTTGCTGAAAGTTATCCATCATTTGGGAAAGCTCAACGGTGGCGTCGTCGCAGCCATGTTGAGCTGAGTTTTATGTGATTGAAATTACGAAGCTCAATATACGTGTACTTCTTTATGATTAAATTTTAACTTTTTTTAATTGTTTGATGTTTTATGTAAGCCCAGTAATGTAATGTTTTACTATAATTTTTAGTTTTTTTGTTTTTTCATTAAAGGCTATGTTTTGAATTAATAAGATTCATTCATATTTTTGATAATTAACTAATTTGTAGGGATATTTTATGAAGCAACATAGTCTTGAATTAGCATCGGTTAAACATACTGCTCCAGATGGAATAGAAATGGGGGTTATGAATAATGGTACACCATATTTAGGCGCGCGTGGTTTGGCTTCTCTTTGTGGAGTTGCGCCAAGTGTAATTATCACTTTAGTAAAAGATTGGGGGGAGCTTAAATTAAAACCACGTGGCATTGCTATTGAACAACTTATTATAGAGCAAGGTGGCGATTCGAATGAGCTATATGCGCCAATTAAAGTAGATGGAAAAACTTATCATGCAATTAATGATACAAATTGTATGGCAATTCTTGAATATTATGCGTTTGAAAGTCAAACACCATCAGAACAAGCCACACGTAATTATCGTAGTTTGGCTAAATTAACACTTCGAACATTTATTTATGAACGTACAGGTTATAATCCTGAAGATGCTCTTCCAAGTTACTGGAAAACATTTCATGAGCGCATAACTTTAAATGAGTTACCATCGGGCTTTTTTAGCGTCTTTTCTGAAATTTCTAATTTGGTAATTTCAGGAATCAGAAAAGGTATGCCATTTGATCATCAGACAATGCCAGATATAAGTATAGGACTTGCTTGGGGCAAACATTGGTCTAAAAATTTATTTGATGACAAATATGGTCAACGTATAAAGCATCAACATATATTTCCAGAAGATTTCCCACAACGAGACTCAATGGCATGGATTTATCCAGTAGAAGCTCTTGGTGAATTTAGGTATTGGATGGATGACGTATATGTAGCGGATAAATTTGGATCTTATCTAGCAGGTAAAGCAAAGAAAGGTTCTTTGACCAATGTTGATATTCCAGCTTTAATCCAAGCTGTTCAACCAGCAAGATTAAATTAATACAAAGGTTGAATAGTTTTAGATGTATGGAATATCAATGCGTTAATTTTGTTTTTTAATGAAATTTGGAGTTCATCATGATTGAAAAATGCCCTAAATGTGAAGCTGAATTTTCGGTTGCCGTACTCGGAGGGGGTGGAATCTGTGGCGCATGTTTAGAGCCTATTGAATGCCCTTATTGCCATAAAACTGTAACAGAAGAGCGTACCACAGGCTCTTTTATTGAAACGCTTATAAAAGCTCCCGATAGTAAACTTGCTCGCTACTTAGGTATTTCAGATGTTGAGTGGGAAGAAATGGGAGTAGAACTTAATGAAAACTATGGCAATAGCGGTGATATGATTTATTGCTATTGGTTTACTGTACCAAAAGATACAACTGAAGAGGTTTTAGATAAAACTGGTTGGAGAATAGATCAAATAATTGATGATATACCGGTTTCGCTAATGGATGATTAAGTGGCTGACTATAAATGCGTTTAGGAATTTTTTGATCTTTTATTAGTGCTTAAATCGATTCTCAATGTGGTTATGATAATTCCCCGTTTCGTTTTTCTGAATCAATTACTGCCTTTAGCAAGCTAAGGCAGGGAAGCCGTTGCTAGCTCAGAGCGTGGCATGGACGCTGCGGATGAGCGGTGCGTTAAGAAGGTGGTTATTTATTCAGATTAAAAAACGAATAGGGTGCCTTTTTCTTTGGTTACTTTCTTTTGGGCACGCAAAAGAAAGTAACACGCCGACAGGGCGGAACCCAAAGATAGAATTTAACGTTGTGCGTCGACGAGAGCAGACGAGTTAAAAGATGAATAATATGTCGGTTTAAACACTTATCCATTGGTGATAAGTCTATTAATTAAGGAATGGTTGTGATTTTTGTTATTTTAACTGTAATTATTTTAATTCTATTTTTCATTTTTAAATTAAAACTTCAATCGAAAGATCGCTCGAATGAACGTTTTGAATATTCGTACCAAAGATTAACATCTCTTTTCACGCCTGCGGAACGTTCATTTTATGGTGTACTAAATCAAGCAATTAATGGCGACCTTGAAGTATTTGCTAAGGTACGTGTTGCAGATGTACTTACCCCTAAAAAAAGTGGAGTAAAAGGTACTTGGCAAACTGCGTTTAATAAAATATCCGCGAAACATTTTGATTTTGTAATCTGTAATAAAAATGATTTGTCCTTTGCATGTGCAATTGAGTTGGATGATAGTTCACACAATACTGCTAAAGCTAAAAAGAGAGATGCTTTTTTAGAAAGTGCATGCCAATCAGCTAATTTCCCTCTTATGAGAGTCCCTGCTAAAGCGACGTATAACATCGATGAAATTATTGATTTATTAAAAGCTTATTTGCCTGAAATTAAAGTAGAAAATCACATCAAGAAAATAGAAGTTCCGATGGAAGTTAAAGCTAACCGAAAACTTTGTCTTAAATGCTCTTCTGAAATGAACTTAAAGATGGCTAAAAAAGGAAAAAATTCAGGTAATGAATTTTGGGCTTGTAGTGCTTTCCCTGGATGTAATTATACAGAAGAAAAATAAGTATTATGTTTGAATAACTTATTAAAGTATTGGACACTCAAAGATTAAACTTAATAATATCAACTAATTAATAATAAGAACGACGCTCAATGTGGCTACGGCTATTCCCCGTTTCGTTTTTCTGAATCAATCACTGCCTTTAGCAAGCTAAGGCAGGGAAGCCGTTGCTAGCTCAGAGCGCGGCATGGACGCTGCGGATGAGCGGTGCGTTAAGAAGGTGGTTATTTATTCAGATTAAAAACGAATAGGGTGCCTTTTTCTTTGGTTACTTTCTTTTGGGCACGCAAAAGAAAGTAACACGCCGACAGGGCGGAACCCAAAGATAGAATTTAACTTTGTATTCGACGAGCGCAGACGAGTTTTAATAAAAACAAGCATGGGTAAGTCTTTTCTGCCCTTTTAGGCCTCGCAAAAGCAAGCCGCACGCCAACAGGGCGGAACCCAAAGATGGAATTTAACGTTGTGCGTCGACGAGCGTAGACGAGTTATAATAAAAAGCAGAGTCGCCGACAGGGCGAAACTCTGCTAATAAAGATCAAAAAAATCAATGGGCGAAGACGGATTATTTCAAAAATATTTATTAAATTCTGAATGATTTTGGGGCTTACAGAAGAAAGTAATACCATTCCGCTTAATTAAAGATTGAGTTTAACTTAGTACTTCGACAGGCGTAGTCGAGTTAAAATGATGGCTACAAATAATGTAGATTTAAACTTGGTACTTTACTTACTAACCTGTTCTAAACAACAAAAGCCGTCACAAATTGCTTTATGACGGCTTTTTAGTGTGTTGAGTGCTAATTATCAATCACGTTAATTAACTGTTCTATTTTACTTGTTAAAATAACTTATTTCTTCGTTGTAAGTTTCGTAAAGGGAGTAACCATTTGCCTCAACTTACGCCTTAAACTAAGCCATTTTTCCTGCGTAAAATTTAGCTAACTTATTTAATGTAATTGGTATTATTTATACACGTCACTTACACTAATCCCCGTGCCAGCTGTGCTACCTAAAGGAACTGCGTGATCCAAACTGATGTATAAACCATCTTCAGTCTGCCATAGTGCTTTTTCAAGCAGCTGATATTTCTCTTCATCCCAAGTAACAAAATCGTTTTCTACTAAACCACCGGTATCACCTGAATTTGCATTGAAACACCAGAAAGTATGATGGATACGCTTTTCGATCATGAAGTCACGTAATGCAATCATCCATGTTTCATTATCACCGCCGTCCATAAAGCCACCCCATTCTCCAATGAGTAATGGCGCAATATTATCTTCATGAATATAAGCCCAGTTATCATACCAAACATCTTTATATAAACTGTCCATATCAAAGCCGTCATAGAACCATGCTTGAAGGAAAACACTTGGACCGTAGTCATGAGGTGAGTAAACTAATTGATCTTGTTGTGTGCCTAAATCAATCGGATAATTTTTAACTCCACGTAAGTTACCTCCCCACCAGTTGCTGTAATAATCATCTTTATTGGTAGAAGCATAGGTTTTGCCTTCTATTGGCGTTGTTTCAACTCCTTCAATTAAAATGAGGATATTAGGGTGGATAGCTAAAATTCGTTTTGAAAGCTCTTCAGATACTGCTTTCCAGTTATTTACATCGTCTGAATCATCCCAGATAGCTGAGTCAGGATTAGCATAGGCTTGACCATGGGGTTCATTTTCAAGATCAAAAGCTAAGATAGTATCGTCATTCTTATAACGTTCAGCGAACCACTCCCAAGCTGCATAGAAGGTTTCAGTACTTACGTTTTCGTCATACCAAAGCTCTTCAAAATGACCTGCTGCATTACTAGAAGCACTGTGTGCGTCGACTAATATTTTAAGGCCATATTTTTGGCTCAATTTTAAAGTGTAATCAAAGACTTCTAAGCTATTTAACCCTTCTAACTCAGGATTTACTGAAGCATTCATACTACTTGGTACTGGATAAACACCGTTCATCCAATCGGCCATTAGTTCTGTCGAGATAGGAACACGTAAAATGTTAATCCCACGTTCAGTCATCTCTTTAATCGCAGTTTCTATATTTGCAGCCCATAGACCATCAAACATATCGCTTCCAGTATTGAAACCAAACCAGTTTGTTCCGGTTAGCCAAACTTCATTACCATTACTGTCTACTATTGTTGAACCATTTGTGTGCAACCAATCATCGCCTTGCACCACTTCATAAGTTATTCCAGTACCCGTCTCTGGCTCTGTTGAGTCTTTGTTGCCTGTAACTGTACAGTGTGGTGGATTATTGATTAATTCACCAGAGTAAGTACCTTGGAAACCAAAGGTTTTTTGATTGCCAGCGGTTAAATTACTACCGGATAAAGAAGCTAGATTTGCGTTTGCACTAGGTTCGCCGTTCCAGTAATTGGTAATGGTGATCTCAGTACCGAAGTCTAAGAGTAAACTCCAGTCCGCAACTGTTTCTTCGCCAACATTCTGAATGCCATAATCTGTCACAACAAAACCACCAGACCACACATCGATATGACCTTCAATACAAGATAAGCTTTCTGATGTTTCTGGCTCCTCAACTACAGGCTCCTCAACTACAGGCTCTTCAATGACAGGTTCTTCGATGGCAGGTTCTTCAATCACAGGTGTTGTGCTGTTTACAATACAACTTGCTTCATCCCAAGTACCTGAGTAGGTGCCTTGAAAGCCAAAAGTTGCTGATTCCCCATCGGCAAGTTTACCGTTATAACTTTCATTACTAATAGTCGCAATGTCACTATCTTGCGTGATCACTGAACTCCAATAATTAGTGATTGAAGCATTGGTTGCTCCTAATTTAATTTGCACTTCCCAATCATCAATTGTTGCACCAGAATTATTAGTGATTTTGACATTGTTAAGTACAAAACCCGATGACCAAACGTCAGTATTGTCAATTGAACAACTTAGATTGTCAGTGACCGCAGAGGCGACACCGGAGTAAACCATTCCTAATCCTGCCATCAAACACATTGTGCTTATCTGGGAGAACTTTTTAATATTTTTCATATTAATTCCTTGTAATAAAAAAACGCGTTTTGTGTATGCACTGAAACAAACAAGCTGCTAAAAATAGTGATGCATGTAAATCAAACAGAGCTAAAGCTCTATCAATAGCTGTCGTGTTTGTTATGTACTGATTTAAAATCCATTAACAAAAATAAATAACATAACTAATTGAATATAAGGTGAAAGTTTATAGTCCGATAATAGTGTTACTCTAACAACTAAGCGGTGTTTACGTATATACCCACTTTGATATAAATCCACTCTTTAAGTAAGGTTATCTGTATTTGGCTCATAGAAATAAGATTTTAGTTATTGTTGGGATAATTAAGCTGTAATACCAATTACAGTAAATAGCAGGTCTATTTTGCTTGCCAAAACAACTCACTTCTTCGTTATAAATTTCGTAAAGTGAACAACCATCTACGTCAATTTATGTCTCGAATTGAATCGTTTTATCTGCGTAAAATTTAGATCACATGCTTAATGAAATTGGTATAATGCAGAGGAAGAAATAAAAAATATGCTGATTCGATTACCAATATATTGAGATAAAATGTTAAGTGTAGATCTAGATAGTGGCTAATTCTTCATTAGCTTATAACCTAACTTTTTATCAATTTTTAAGGTCATTTGTTTATTTTTTAATAATGTATTGGGAGTATTTCTTTCTGATAACTTCACTACATGGTTTTTTCAAGTTTAGCGGTTCTTCATATATTTATTCATTTGAATTAAACTATCGCCTATTTTGAATCGTGCAAAACTACCTAAAAATAAATACAACATCAAAACATAACTAAATTAAACGATGCTTAAGTCAATGAAAAATGAAAAATATCGTGCAATTAAAGTATCTAGGTAGTTATAATCTCTAACGTTTTAAATATAGAAATAGAACTCAAAGGATTAAAATAAAGTAATGTTTAACTCGCCAGTTATAAAAAGCCAATTTGGGCAGCACTTTATTATCATACCGTCGACCAAGATAAATCAGCTAGCAACACTTAAAGCTGAAACGTTCATTGGTCGTTTATCCTGCGAGCAGTTTATTCGTCATTTGAATGCACCTTTAGGTTATTGGCAACAACTTGCTCAACAGCTACATGTTTTGCCATATGCTTCATGGAAGGCCCAAAACCCATGGGCAGACATTCAAGTTTTTATCGCTCAAGCGTTAGTGCAAGGTGCGATAAAAGCATTTAAATCCCCATCTTTTCAAGAGCTAGCGAACACCAGCTCATCAAGAACAATAAAAACGGCTTTTGGCAAACGATATCAAATACGTCCTGCAAGTAGCGCTCTCTTAACACCTTTAACTGAACCTCAAGCAATAAATAGTATTGCAGCAGCCACACAGTTTGTTGAACAACTCGCATTAGATGATGAGACCCTAACGACATTAAATGCATCAATTGCTAATACCGATGTCGCTACAACAACTGAAGCCAAACGCCAGCAATTAGCGGAAGCCATTGCAAATGGTGATCTTGTTGTTGATTTAGAGCCTGAACCAATAAAACCATTAAATGAAGGTGAGTTTATTGAGGAGGTGGTACAAGCTGCTCAGCCAGAACCGGCTAAGACTGTAGCAGAGTCTTATACAGTCGATAGTAAAGATGCAGAAATAGGCACTGCTAAAGGTTTAATTGCTGCTGCTGAATCTGGTGCCCCATTCTGTGAAGAATGTGAAAAAAAACAAAAAGTGGCTTAATCAAACCATGTTAATAACTGCCATAACAATTAATGAAAGCAATACTAAGAGTGAGTCATAATATAATGGATGTTAATGAGTTCCTTTCTTCAGATGAATTGCTAATACAATTGAGTCAACAATTATGGAAAGAAGATAGCCAGGGTAATACTCCGATAGTCTATGGCATATTTGATGGGGCTCGAAATAAAAGTATAGAAAAAATAATAAGGTTAGGGACCCTTAAATCATATTGTTTATACGAAGGAAAACTGAGTTATCAAATGTCAGTTGCTGCCCCTTATATTGTTAAACTAGAAAGAGACCACCCGCAAACCAACGAATTATTATCTAAAGGTTGGGGGAATAGCTGGGGAGTCTTTGCTGTTACTCACCCTCCGGCTACGTTGATTAATGTTCGTCATAATTGCCGGAAGATAGCGAGAGTTAAAAGCCCTGAAGGTAAAAACCTTGTTTTTAGATATTACGACCCACGTGTTTTACGTATCTATTTACCGACTTGTAATCTCGAAGAAGCACAAAAAGTATTTGGCCCTATTTCTGAATTTATTGTAGAAGGAGAAAAGCCAAACACCCTTCATCGCTTTAAAATCAAAGACTCAGGTGTTGAAGATACACATAATAATGCACCAATTAGCGAAGGTTTATTAACGCCCACATTAAATATTGCAGGTATCAAAAAAATAACTCCAGTTAAAGTGGGCCCATTGCAAATAACTACTAAGCAATATCAGGCCTTTGAAGCAGTTAAGTTTAAGCAATTTGTAACGGATATGGAGCAACACTTAATTGAGCATTTTAAATCAAAGACCACAAAACTAATCCAAGAAAAGCAACTCAATGATTGGGTGAAAAGAAATATTAGACAAGCACAACAATTTGGCTTTACCACTGAACTTGATATTTGCCGCTATCTTAATGTTGCCATTGTACAAGGTGAATCGATCAAAGATGCTCCTTGGTTACAAAAAATTATGGCTGAGAAATTATTTTCAAGCACTAAAGCAACATTAATTGAAGAAAAGTCACTTGAGTTGCTTAATCAAGAACATGAAGAGGCTGTTAAAGCGCTTGATGATATAAACCAACAACTGCTCGAACGATTCTATCTAAAACATCATAAAAAAGTACTTGGTTTAGGCGCCCCATTGTATGGTTTGAGTTTTACAGATGATGCAGCATTAAAAGAATGGATGTTCGATACAGGGAAGCAGTGTATTGACCTAGGTCTGACCGATGAAATGGCTTTAGATTTATGGTTAGATATCGCTATGCGTTATGGTAAGGATTTCGCACATCAATCGTGGGCATTACTATCAGATTCACAAAAACATATATTATCACCAGAAGAGAATTTGTTTTATTTATTAGCGCAGCAACCACACAAAGTAACACAAAGCTCGCTCAAAGGGAATGGTGACATATTATGACTCTGAGTAATATAACATCCGCTGAACGAATTGTTATTCATGAACAAAATATCACTACTAATATTCAGCAAATAGAAATGAATCAAGGGCTTATTGAGACTCAAGAACTTGCTTACCAAGATCTTCTTGCAGAGAAAAATGCATTAAATAATCAAGATAGAAGCTTTATAGAAGTAATAACATTTGATGACAGCTTACAAATTCAAAGAGATGAAACACAACAAGCAATGTTGTTATCGAAAGAACAGACTACTAATTTAAAGCTAGATACTTATGCTCTGAAATTAGAAACGCTAGCTGAAATAGATCAACTAGAACAAGCACAATTAGATCAGAAAATACAACTTGAACAAAATATCAGCGAGCTTGAAGATGCAACGAGTCGCAGTGAAGACAGACTTAATCGATTAGAAAATTATAATGAACAGAATCCCGAACGAATTGCTGCACATACAGAGAATATTGAGCAAGAACGTGCGGTACTTGTAAAAAGAGAGCAAGATTTAGCCGCGCTGAAACAAGAAGCTGAAGAGGCACAACAAGCAACCCAAGCTCGAAATACTAAAGTCGCTGATGATGTAAAAGAAAGCTGCCCGATAAAGTGTTATGCAAATACACTTAACGTAAAAAGTAGTAATGGAGACCGAAACTATACTTTAAAAGCAAGTTTAAATGAACCAAACAAAACATTACACGTTATTAGTGCAAGTCAAAAAGCGTTAGATAAAATCAGTGCTAACTCTAAAGAAAAAGGCGCAAATAGCATTGGTATGTCAACAATTTCAGCCTCTTTAATTGGTAAATGTGAAAAGGGCTTACCTGACGTATCTCTATTATCAAAAGATCAACTTACCCTTCAAAGGCAAAGTGATCAGCATTGCCCCGTTGTGGTAGTAAATAAACACGATATAGACCTCTCAATGCCGGGAACTGACGCCTCGCCATTGATGTTTCATGTATTTTGTCCATCACCGCCTGAAGGGATGATCACTTGGGGATATTTATTTAGAGATATACTCTTTCCAGAGTATCGAACTCCTCCAATAACATACCCAATAGAATCAAAAGGATGTGATGGTTCATATCCTTTAACTGCTATGGTAGCAGCTCATCAAAAAATAAAGCTAGAACTTGAATTAGGCATTACCTATAAAAAAACAGAATCTATTCAAACAATGAAAGGCTGGAAATTTAATCCCGAAGCTAAGAACTTAGTAGAGGATTATAACAAAGGTCATAGAACGGTTGAGTTGGGCAATTGGCTATTTACAATTGATTTAAAAGGTAAGGTGGATTACACAAACCTGGCGGCACAAGTGCAATTTTTAAACCCTGCAGACTGCCTTTCTGGACTTCGCACAGCAATCAATGGTTTTATATTTCTCTTTGATATTATCCGTATTTGCACCAACGACAATTTAGGAAGCAATATTACCGGCATTGAGTATTTAGCAGATAAAATTATTGATAATAAAGTTGACGCGGTTGATGATAAAGGAATAGCTTCTGCAGAGGGGCCTACTGGTAGCATTAGTATTGTCTACCCAAAGATGGCGCTTAATGTAACCTATGAAAATTGTGAAGCCGCAGGTAAAAATATTCTAGGGCATTCGACTTCGGTAGCTATAAAATTTACCCCATTAATTGGGGTCGCTTGTAAAGTTGATATTCTATCTGCATTAATCAAAATTGCTTCAAATGCACTTATGCCAGGAGCCGCAACGGGGGGGAAAGCCTTTGTTAAGTTTATCTGGCCTATTATTAAAGAGTTAACCAAAGAGTCTGGCGTTGGCACTCAGATGCTTATCGATGAAGATAATAAAGATTACTTTTTGAATGCGGGTATTTCGCTCACCATGGATATTGGTGCCAATATTAGTTGTGAAGGAAAATTTACTCATATTAAAGACGCCTCAACATTAGGTGAAGCCGATGTAGAACCAGAAATACCGCCAGAGAATAAATCTCCGGTCACGACAACCGATAGCACATCATTAGAAATTAAACTCGAAGGAAAGGTATGGGTTAAAGGTAAGGTCTGGGTCATTGAATTTGAAGCCGGGCTAATATTAGCGCTAGGCGCAGCCAATGCATCAGGGGCTGCGAAAATGGAATACAAAGTTAACCTCAGCGAGATTGATGCTCAGATCATGGCCGAGGGGCAATTTGAATGGAATGGCCTTGCGTTATTCTACCAGTCCTATAAAACCGTTGCGGTGAAGCAAAAAGATAATGATGAGGTAGACGATAGTAAACAATTTGATGAATTTGGCGATCCAATCCCAGTCAATACGGATTCCGAGGTGGTAGAAACGACCCAAGAGGTTGATACACGCAAGCAATGGGTAATAATTCAGCCGGGTAAAACACCTGACACCCCTGATAAAATAGCGTTAGACGATTACCTATTCAGCTTTACCAAGCCGGTGAAAAAAGCCTTTAACTTCTTTAGAGGGACAACTTAAACCATGAGTTTATTAACCACGCTAGATCATTTTATTCACACCAATAAAAAAATGGCGGCTTTGCTCGCCCCTTTTTTTATTTTTTTAAGTTCAGCCTGTCAAGCAGAGGATTCTATGCTTAAACAAAAACCCTATTTCACCTACCGTATTGAAGCCAGCGGCGCGCTATTTGAAAGCAAAGTCAACGGTATATTATTAGAAAAAAATGTAAAAGGAACCAATATGGTGGTGGAGCAACCTGTTAACCACTATATGCGCACGGGTAAAAACCGCATTGGTTTTCAGCTTTATACCCGCACCCCAGGCGACTTTGGCGAGGCTAAAATCACCATTAGTTTGTACGTCAATCAAGATGAAGCGCATGAAAGCCATAAAAAACTATTGAGCCAGGTCACCTTTAATGCAGCAGCGTTCGCAAAGAACAAGCAGGCAACAGATGCCATAAAAAGCAGCATGCCAGCTGTAAAAATGAACTCAACAAATGATTTTTTAGCCGATGAAAATGGCGATGTTATCGTACATGCACCGCAAATAGAGCAATCAAAGGTAAGGCCAACCGGTCTCCATGTTTATCAAGAAATTGAATTACAAACGCCTTTTCCGCTGTGGGGGTTTTTGAGCGCGGATAAATTAGATTTCCCAGATGCATTTGCTGAGTATGTTAAAAACATAAAGCATTATGATAAAACGATAATCGATGGATTATACCTAGAGCATGAAAAAGTTTATCAACTATTCAAAAATCAAAAACTCAGTGAAATATTGCCTTTATTTGCAGAACGCAATAGTGAAATGGACATTGCCATGTACTTACCCGAAGGCAGTTATGAGAAACAATTATCTTCTGCTTTACAAGGTGACTTTGACAATAAAGACTCATACTTAAAACTATCTGATGCAGAATTTGCTAAACCAACTGTCAGTGATGGAAAAGAGTTAATACGTATCGGGTCTCCCGATATGATTCGTTTTGCCGATGACGAAAACTCTATCTACGATAAATACCCGATTTGGTTTTACAAAAAAGACGGTAAATGGATTATTTCTCGTTAAACCTTATGAGTCTAAATAATATGGCGTAGCAATCTGTTATGCCATGTTGTGCATCTATACAACCCTACATTCAGCGCTGAATGATGCACCTATTGGGCTGTGTTTTATTTATTACCGAGTATGCTCATGCTTACTAAACACCCTAAATTAGTTAAGTTATTAACATGGTTAGCTTTCCCTGTGCTTGCCTACGCATTTTTTGCTAACACCTTTGCATTTTTCTTTATCTTCATTGTTGGCATCATATTAGTGAATGTGTTTAAGCCATCCACTAAAAGCAACTTTCTGAAGTTACAGGCGGCATTACCTACTTCAACTATCCGCTCTCTAGCCGTTGGTCTTGCTGAGATACAGGGAAAAACAAAAAGTGCCAAGCTAATTAAAGCTAAAATCGGTCATTACCAGTGTATTGCTTACCATTACTCTGTCAGTCGCGAAACTAAAGATAGTGATGGTAAATCAACATTTAAAGTGATCGAAACAGAAACTCAAATTTCTTCCTTTTTTATCGAAGATGGCACGGGGAAAATAGAAATTAGCACTGACGAGCTTAACTTTGTTTGGTTACCCGAGAAAGGCTCGTACCAAGCCGGCCCTTTGCATTATAAACAGCAGGTATTGATGCCCGGAGAAGAGGTATTGTTAATTGGTAACGTGCGCAGTCAAAATGGCTCGCTTATTATGGAAAAAGATAAACACAATAATGTCTTTAACTTAAGCCACGCTTCATCCATCTATAAATGGAACACCTTTAAACCTTTGCTAAATAGCCTGTATATTTTCGGTGGTTTATGCTGTTTACTTGCAATTGTGCTTGTACTGAGTGATGTATCCATCGAAAACGGCGTTGTTTTTTATAATTTTAATCATCTATTGGGGTAATTTATGACCGATATCGTCATTTTAGTCACACTCATCATATTAGGTCTTTTTGTCTGTAAATACTTTATAGATACATACAATCGATTAGTGATGCTTAACTTTAATACCGACAAAGCCTTTGCCAATATCGATGTGATATTAATGCAACGTGCCGATGAAATAGCAAACTTAGTAAAGATCCTTAATAAACATATTGAATATGAAAAAAGTACCTTAGAGAAACTCACTCAACTTAGAGTCAGCTGTCAAAGCACTAAAGATCAAGCAGAAAAAGTGCCCCTACATAATGAGATGACTTCCCTAATTGGCAATGTATTAGCAGTGGCAGAAAACTACCCTGAGCTTAAATCCAGCGACTCTTTTTTGTCATTACAAAACCGAGTATCGAAGTTAGAAGATATTATTAGCGATCGCAGAGAGTTTTTTAATGAAAGCATCAATTTATTTAATATTGGTATCCACCAATTCCCGGATCTGTTTTTGGCGAAAATGATGAACTATCAGGCCAAATCCCTATTAATCGTTAGCGAGCAAGAGAAGCAATACGATGGAATTTAGCGTTGCACTCCCCACTTACCTACAAAGTTTTGTCGATATCCAAGATGCGGGTATTTTTCTTGTTTTTTTCTGCTGTTTTGGCATCTTGATATTAGCCGCTGTGCTAGGGCTATTAATGAAGCCATTCCAACAGCAAACTAAGCTATATATTATGGTTATCATACCGGTATTATTAACGTGGCCAATCGCTTCTATCTTCACGGTTGTTTTAAACGCACTGGATATTGAAGCGATTAAGATAATCACGATGATTATGATAATTTATTTATTGATGATTCTATATTGCATGTTAAATATTAACTTGTTGGCAAAATATATACACGATAGCAGTAAAAAGAGTTAAAGAAGATAAACAAGCAATGAGTTGGCATTGGTTAATTAAATTTGAGCAGGAAATATAAAGTGCTAGTTTAAAGTATTTGATCGCTCGATAAAGCGATTAAAAGTACTTATAAATCACAGCAAGACAAAGTGATCTTTGATACTTTACCCGCCCTTACAAAGGTGTGGCAGAGTTATTGGAATATGCTGGAATCACGCCTGTTATTGAATGAAGCTGCAAGAAAAAGTAGACACATTGGATTACCATCGTGGTAAAACCCTGTCATAGCACCTTCAAACACATTTTTAATGCTTCGCCAAATACATGATAGATTCATCTATTTCCATAAGACAATTCCTTTCTTTTTACTGTTGAATAGGGGGATCATGAGGGAAGTACAAAAGCAGCCAACTATTTTGTGCTTTGTTGGTTTTAACCAAAGCATAACGTGTAGGTTTGTCTGTGCGCATCGTTGCAGCTTGATATTTTATTACTGGGTTTTCGAAATATAGTCGACCTTATACCATTCCGCCTAACAATCTGAT
>JAOFNL010000108.1 GCA_028041985.1 Psychromonas sp.
TGTTTTTTGTGCGTTGCATTCAATCGCAATAGCTAGATTACTCAATCATGCGCCTTGAACTGCACTCTTTTTCCTTCGCAATAATTGGCCATTTAATTAAGCGAAATGGTATAAGGTATAAGATAGAATAGCGCGGAAACTAAAAAGGGATGTATAAAATACATCCCTTTTGATAGGTAAAGTTGATAGGAACTTAAATGTTAGTTAGATTTTACAAGCACCACCTGCACAATCATCTTCTTTCTCCATCACTTTCTCATCATCTGCACCATCACGTGTATTGTGGTAATACAGTGTTTTTAATCCCATTTTGTAAGCCATGAGTAGATCTTTTAATAGCATTGTCATTGGTACTTTGCCATCTGGGAATCGCTTCGGATCGTAGTTTGTATTCGCTGAAATGGCTTGATCAACAAACTTTTGCATAATACCCACAAGCTCTAAATAACCTTGGTTATTTGGAATGCTCCATAATAATTCATAGTTATCTTTGTATTTATCAAATTCAGGCACGACTTGCTTCAAAATACCGTCTTTACTTGCTTTGATACTAATGAAACCACGTGGAGGCTCAATACCATTAGTTGCATTGGAGATTTGGCTTGATGTTTCTGAAGGCATAAGCGCTGACAAGGTTGAGTTACGTAGACCATCTTTAACGATATCTTGACGTAACGTCTCCCAATCTAAGTGATATGCTTCATCACAGATATCATCTAACGATTTTTTATAGTTATCTAATGGTAAAATACCCTGTGAATAACGTGTTTCATTAAATTTAGGACAAGCGCCACGCTCTTTCGCTAATTTGTTTGATGCTTTTAATAAGAAGAACTGAATCGCTTCAAAGGTTTTATGCGTTAAGTTATTGGCACTGCCATCTGAGTATTTAACCCCATTCTTCGCTAAGTAATAAGCGTAGTTAATTACACCTATACCTAACGTACGGCGATTCATACTGCTCTTTTCTGCTGCGATAATAGGGTAGTCTTGATAATCTAATAAGTTATCTAAGGCGCGTACCGCTAGTTCTGCCAACTCTTCAATTTCATCTAGTGACTCAATAGCACCTAAATTAAGTGCAGATAAAGTACATAAAGCGATTTCACCTTCTTCATCCATGATGTGATCTAGTGGTTTAGTTGGTAATGCAATTTCTAAACATAAGTTACTTTGGCGAACAGGAGCGACAGTGCTATCAAAAGGACTGTGCGTATTGCAATGATCCACATTTTGAATGTAGATACGGCCTGTACTTGCACGCTCTTGCATCAATAAAGAGAACAAGCGGACAGCTGGAATAGATGATTTACGAATTGACTCATCTTCTTCATACATATGGTACAAACGTTCAAATTCATCTTGGTCTTCAAAGAATGCATCGTATAACCCTGGAGTATCAGAAGGGCTGAATAGCGTAATATCTTTTTTATCAATAAGGCGCTGATAAAATAAACGACCTAATTGCACACCATAATCAAGATGGCGAACACGGTTTGAGTCAATACCACGGTTATTTTTCAATACTAATAACGATTCAACTTCTAAATGCCAAATAGGGTAGAAGACAGTCGCAGCACCACCACGAACACCACCTTGTGAACACGATTTAACTGCAGTTTGGAAATATTTATAAAATGGGATACAGCCTGTATGGAATGCTTCACCACCACGGATTGTACTACCCATTGCGCGAATTCGGCCTGCATTAATACCGATGCCAGCACGTTGAGAAACGTATTTAACAATTGAGCTTGCCGTTGCGTTGATTGAATCTAAACTATCGCCAGCTTCAATTAATACACATGAGCTAAATTGACGAGTCGGCGTACGAACTCCTGACATGATAGGAGTTGGCAATGAAATTTTAAATTGTGATGTAGCATCGTAAAAACGTTTTACATACTCTAAACGCACGTCTTTGTCGTAGTCAGCAAACAAACAAGCCGCAACTAATAGGTATAAAAACTGTGCACTTTCATAAATTTCACCAGTTACACGGTTTTGGATAAGGTATTTACCCTCTAACTGTTTTACCGCCGCATAAGAAAAGTTTAAGTCACGATCGTGATCGATAAACGTTTCCATCTCTTCAAATTCTTGTTTGGTGTAGTCTTCTAATAAATGCGCATCATACTTTCCGCGAGAGACCATTTTACTGACGTGTTCAAACACACTTGGTGGTGTAAAGCGTTGATATGCACGTTTACGTAAGTGGAAAACAGCTAAGTGAGCAGCTAAGTATTGGTAATCTGGAGATTCTTCTGAAATCAAATCAGCGGCGGCTTTGATAATTGTTTCATGGATGTCGTCAGTACGAATACCATCATAAAACTGAATATGTGAATTTAACTCTACCTGTGAAACTGAAACGTTGTTTAGACCTTCCGCTGCCCATGTGATGACGCGGTGAATTTTTTCAAGATCAATGCTTTCTCTTTTGCCGTTACGTTTGGTCACAGACAGGTTTTTATTCATTTTATTACCTTTATTAAAAAGCAAAATAATTACTTGATAAAATACAAGTACTTATTTGTAACTAGTGTTATTTGTTCAATTAAAACACTATATATAGTGTTTATCTATGGAAGGAGACACAAGATAAAGGTTTTTGTAAAAAATTCAAGTGATAACTATTGTTAAATTAGTGGATAAAATTGTGGATAAATAAGCAATCTTTACTGCTGTTAGTGTTTACTAACAAAATGGTTCAGTTGAGCCCTGTTTTATTCAAATTGCAATAATTATTTTTAATATTTTTGTTACAAAAAAAAACAATAAATAATGGAGGTATAAATTATTGTAAATTAGATCTTGTTCATGTTTGTGTCATTTTTTTGTGAAAATAGTATTCAAATAGGAAAATAAAATGATATTCACCTGTTTTTTGAGCTAGTTCAAAAGAGCTATAGTAATGGGTGGTGATTATTGATTATCAGTTAAAGCTGACAGAATATTAATGATGCTTTTTACAGTCGTTAGCTTGGACTCCGAATCAAAGCGCAATATGATGGCAATGGCTAGTCCATATCGAGGGCTGCAACGCTTGCTGCATTTTGCACCTTGAATGTTAACCAGCATATAAAAATGTGATGCAGTTTAGCAAAGATGATCTGCTGGCATGCTGAACCCTTCCGATGACTCTACAAATTTTCCCTTGGAAGCTAAAAACTCAATCAGATCATCTGCCGTTAAGTCACTGCCCATGCAGGTATGAAAACGAGCATTGTCACCAAACTTAACCGCTATTTCTGCTTTTAAAGCTTGTTTCGTATAATTTTTTGTAGATTCCGCCATCATTTCCATCACTTGGTGCCCGTGAATAGATTCGTTCATATTGTGTTACCTCAAGGCTAAATAATTGACGATACTATGCCCGAGTAAAATACTCGGGTATTGATTCAAAACAAAATATTCTCAAAATGAAGCGGCTTGTATTGACGATGTAGTCTTTTTGAAGTTTGCTTTTAGGCATTCAAAAATTTTTCATTGTGCTTTTTCAGCGTTTACTTCATTATCATTTTGTCTTTTTATATTTATTGCTCAGGAAGGTGTTATTACATGACAGTGTTAGTTATTTTAGGAGGGCTATTTATAGCGTTAGTATTAATGGTTATTTTGGTGGAACGTTTTGCTAAACCTACGGATGAAAAACAACAAGCTAACTATAGCAAAATATTAACCATTTTAGTCTTCGTTATGTTGGTTGCTGCGTTAATAAAGCAGCTGGTTTAATTTTTAACAATTGTCATGATCTTTAAATGAGTCTTGAAATTATTTAAGCCATTTTTTCTTATTTTCTTTGAATGCATATTTTATAACATCACTCATCGATATCCACTTTTTCCTAAACCCAGTCATTTTTGCATAATATTAGGTGCATATAGCCGTTAGCTCTTCCTCTTTCTGGGTTTATACCAATCACGTTAATTAACTGATCTATTTTGCTTGTTAAAGGTAAGTTTCGTAAAGGGAGTAATCATTACGCCTTAAACTAAGCCATTTTTCCTGCGTAAAATTTAGACAACTTATTTAATGTAATTGGTATTACTCCATCGCTTGCTGCTTCGTAGGAGGAGAAATTTGCCTAATAAACTCCTGTTGTAGTAGTGAAAACTCTAAACTACTTTCCATAGAAAACATGAAGGAATTATGAAGTTTTATGAAGGATGGATTTGATTTATTAACTGTTATTACGTGAACATATGAGTAATAGACGATAAATATCAGTATTTTGATCGCTAATTATTCTGGTTTAACACAATGAAGAAAAGGAAAATAGGCAATCTAATTTTAGATATGCGAAAAAAAATTATTTTTAACCCTACACTTTATAGGTATTAATTTCACTTATGTTTTAAAGTAATTCTTTTTTATTTTCAATTTATTAGAGGTTGTGTGACATGCAACTCTAACACTCATATTATTCCTTTTTCTTTACTCATTTTTTGAATATTTCATTGTTAGCCTAATACTAAGTTTTGAATACTATAAAACTTGTTCACGTATGATGATGACATTGATCCTTAGTTGTTACATGTAATCATCTACATTTATTCTTTTGATAATTTTATTACTTTTAGGGATATGTAAAATGATCGTATCAAAGAAATTCTTAATTCCCAAGTTAGTTTTACTGGGGGCTTTAGGTAGTCTTGCGGGGTGTAGTAGTGAAGACACCGTTGATTCAGTAACTGATAGTGATTCCGATAGTGAATCTGTCGAAACAAGTGTTACCTATAGCTATCCGATTGTGGATACCAATCAGGGACTCTGTTATGACGGTACTTCTAGGCTTGATGAGTGTCCAGCTGAGGGTGAGGCTTTTTACGGCCAAGATGCGCAATATACCGCCACTACTCCGAGCTATACAGACAATGGCGACGGCTCAATTAATGATAATGTGACAGGCCTAGTTTGGACCCAAGCTATTTCAACTTATGCTATGCCTTGGTCGGATGCTGCGACTTACTGCGGAACACTTGAGACTGCAAATTTGACTAGCTGGCGTTTACCTAGCTTGAAGGAGTTGTGGTCAATTAGAGACTTTTCGCAAGGTGTTCCGTGGGTTGATACTGACTATTTTTATCTAGTGGGTGATGGTTCTGATCTCGCACAGCACCATTCATGGTCAAGTGACCCTTACTTAGTTGAGAGTCCTTACCAGGATGAACAGGTAGAAGGTGATCCAGCGTGGATTGTTAATGACTGGACGGGTCATATCAAAGCAATGAGTGGTTCTCGGTTTGTGCGTTGCGTGATTGGTGATGAATACGGCGTTAATGATTTTGTCGATAACGGAGATAGTACGATCACTGATAATGCTACTGGTCTGATGTGGATGCAGGATGATAGTGGTGAGGCGATGTACTGGGAAGATGCGCTGGCTTATGCTGAAAGTGCGACTATTGCGGGCTATGATGACTGGCGCTTGCCAAGCATTAAAGAGCTACAAAGTATCGCAGATAACTCAGTTACAGAGATTCCTGCAATGGATACCAGTGTCTTTAACCTTACCGAGGTTGAAAATATTGTCTATGACCCTGACACTCTTGAACAGATAGATACGCAGGTTAACTATCCATTTTACTGGTCAAATACTTCTAATCCTATTGAGGATGATAGTGAAGACGTTGACGGTGGCACTCTCTATGGTTGGGTTTATGCCTCAGGATACAATGTCAGTTTGCTTGGTTACGATCTTCACGGTGCTGGTTCGATAGTTTTTGTTTCCAAAACACTTGAAAATAGTGGTATTGAAGACTCTGTACCGATTTTAGTACGTTTGGTTCGCGGTGGTGATGTGACTGAAACGCCTGAAGGTGATTCAAGTACAATCAATCTTGATCGAGTGGTTGTGTTTGAAGATGGTATTGTTAGTAGCGGCGGTGGTAGTGATGTTGCTGAAGAAGAAAGTACAGGGTTAGATT
Source organism: Psychromonas sp. (assembly GCA_028041985.1). GTDB lineage: Bacteria > Pseudomonadota > Gammaproteobacteria > Enterobacterales > Psychromonadaceae > Psychromonas. Next base: position 5,931 of record JAOFNL010000108.1, read on the forward strand.
TCAGTATAGGAGTGGCATACCTAGAGTCTCTAGAAATCAACGTGACTTCCGATGAGTTAATCGTGTTAATTGGTGGTCCACCTGCACCTACAGCTGCGGAAGTTGTTAGTAATTTTGCAGCAAGTTCACTAACTATTACTGAAGATCAAGTTCTGGAATTATTGGAAACGCTTAATTTAGAGTAAATACAATAAATAGTGGGATTTAACCTCAATCGAATAACGAGGTTAGATCCCAAGTTTAGTATTAGCATCAAATTATACCAATCATGTTAATTAACAGATCTATTTTACTTGTTAAAATAACTTATTTCTTCGTTGTAAGTTTCGTAAAGGGAACAATCATTTACCTCAACTTACGCCTTACACTAAGGCATTTTTCCTGCGTAAAATTTAGATAACTTATTTAATGTAATTGGTATTATTTAATGATATCTACGATCTCTAAAGAATCATAAATATCCTTTCTAGCTTTGCGGTAAATGTATTGAAGCAGATCGAATTGGACTGAATTAGACCTCTGTAAGTCAGTGCAAAGTAAGGATGTTTTTCATCACTACTTAACATTTACGTATTAAAAATTATCTTGCAAGACACGTTTCCTGCACTTATACCATTCAGCCTAACAACCTGAACATTCTTGTTCGTTAAAAAAGAGTTTTTCTGCGTTGCTTTCAATCGCAATAAGCTAGCTATTACTCAATCATGCGCCTTGAACTACACTCTTTTTCCTTAGTAATAATTAGACATTTAATTAAGCGAAATGGTATTAATTAAAATACTCATACCAATTGTAGTAAGT
>JAOFNL010000111.1 GCA_028041985.1 Psychromonas sp.
AAGTTCTACTGCTCCCTCTGAGGATATTATCAACTTCAGTCCTGGACCAACTTCCTTACCAAAAGAGGTTGAAGCAGAGATTGCAGCAAGTTTTAATAAACCGGGGTTTACATCATTAGCATTATCACATCGTGCGCCTGAATTTTTAAAGATTCTGGAACATGTTATTGTAACCACTAAAAAAGTCATGGAGATCCCTGAAGATTATGAAGTGCTTTTTACCCATGGAGGAGGACATGGACAGTTTGCTGCATTACCTCTTAATCTTTGTAAAAATCAATCAGATATCGCAACATACATCGTAAATGGTACTTGGTCAGCCCGAGGTCAAGATGAAGCGCTTAAATATTGTGATGCTCAAATCATTGATGGCAAAGACCCACAAACCGGTGACTTTACTATCTTCCCTGAGTTGAAAGAAACTGATATTGACCCACAAAGTAAATATATTTACCTGTGCTCTAACGAAACAGTAAATGGCATAGAGTTACATAGACTTCCTAAGTTACCAGAATCACGTCGTCATATCCCTTTAGTTGTTGACGCAAGTTCAGACTTCACCACCAAACCGATCGATTGGCATGCAGATGGTGTCGGTGTGTTATTCGCATGTGCATCAAAAAACATTGGTCATCCAGGCTTAACCATGACCATTATTCGCAAAGATCTACTTGGTAAAGAGAAAGCATCACCACTTTGCCCTGGTGTTTTTAACTATACAACTAATAGTGAAGCCGGCAACTTATGGAATACACCTGCCACTTTTAATATCGAAGTAGTTGGCATATTAATGGATTGGTTAGAACGTAATGGCGGTGTAGCTGCAAATGAACGTCGTAGTATTGCAAAGGCTAAGGCTTTATACGATGTAATCGATAAATATAACGATTTTTACGGCACACCAATTACCAATAAACAATTAAGAAGTCGCATGAATATCCCTTTTAACATTAAGCAAGGCGATGAAAACTTGACCAATAAGTTTTTAATTGAGAGCTGGGAAAAAGGGATGGTTGGCTTACGCACTTTGACACCTTTTGGTGTAGGAGATTACCTAAGAGCTAGTATATATAACGGAGTGACTGAAGAAGAGGCGACCTGCCTTGCAGCATTCATGGAATGTTTTGCAATCGAAAATAGTTAATCGTTTGCTATCAACATTATTGCCAGCTTTGTTAAAGCTGGCCAATTTTAAAGCGACTAACCCCCTCGTAAAATCAATTAGCATAAGTATCTGATCTAGCTTATTGATGAGGAATGGAATAACTTTTTTTATATATCCATACTGCAAAAAATATGATGCCTTGCTTGTATTTTGTCCAATAACCGAAGTAGCGTGGTGCTACATTTGCCCACTTTTGGCACTAACACTCATTTAGAAAGACTGTAATAGTGACAATGAAATTCAATCATTGCTAAGGATTATAAGTGGATCAAATTTGGTATGTATTACCTGTTGTCATTTTTGCAGGCATAGTTCGAGGATATAGTGGCTTTGGCTTTGCCGTAATTGCAGTTGTTGGACTTAATTTCTTTTTTGAGCCTAAACAAAGTGTTGCGATTGTGCTCTGTTTAGACGTAATTTGTAGTTTGAATTTATGGAAACAAGCCGTTAAACAAGCCGATTTTCCTACCTTAAAAAACTTAATCATAGGATCAATTTTAGGTATCCCAATCGGTTATAGCTTTTTATTAATACTGCCATCAGAGACACTTAAACTACTAATTTGTATTGGTATTCTTACTCTTGCGGCTCTTTTATTCTCTGATTTTAGAGCTTTTAATGCGGCCAAAACTAAAACTAAAATAGGTTTTGGAATTGCCTCTGGTGCAGGCACTGCAAGTGCTTCCATTGGCGGACCAATGATAGTGTATTATATGCTCGCTAGTAGCCTAACCACGAGTACACAGCGCGCTACAATGATTCTCTTCTTTATCACCAGTGAAGGCTTGGCAGTGTTGACACTTATAATGGGAGGGATAGTGGACAGTACCTTACCACAAGCCTTGTTAATATTGACTGTACCTACATTAATTGCAGTTTATATTGGGCAATACCTGTTTAATAAAAAACCACCACAATCCTTAAAAAGCTTTGCATTGCCGATTATGGTATTTGTTGCTATTTTGGGGATAATCAACTCAGTAATGACTATGTTTGCATGACTTAAAAGATGACATTTATACCAGTACAAGTTTACTGGGATAAATAATAAAAATATCAATCAATTACCAGCTTAACGCCAGTTTTTAAATTGACCATAACTTTTTACTCTGCTTCACCACCATTTCATAAGCAATGCATGTTGGCTTAAAAATTGCGACGAAACTTCAAAAGTTCTATTACTGCTAGACCAGTAAAATTAATACACGTGTAAAATACATTCAAATATTTCAGACAGGCGGCGTTATGGTTGATTTTTTAATGAATATTGAGTTGAATAATGACAGTACTTATCAACAACAAATTCGTGAGAAATTAGTAGAGCTTATTGAACAAGATTCCTTTGGTGACAAACCTTTGCCATCGGGAAGAAAGATGGCTCAGCTTCTCAAAGTATCGAGAAATACCATCGTTTTAGTCTATGAAAGCTTAGTGGATGAAGGTTACCTTATTGCCCGTAAGCGCAGTGGTTTTTTTGTTCACCCTGACTTATCTTTGGAACACACTCTCTCCAATACAGTGCAAATGCTCCACGATAAAGCATCTCGTCAACCAAACTGGAGCAAACGATTACAAAAAACACCAAGTGACTTGCCAACACTCAACAAAGATCAGAATTGGTTCAACTATCCTTACCCCTTTATTTATGGGCACATAGACATCAATAACTTTCCTGTTTGCCAATGGAGAGAATGTTCTCGAATAGCAGAAAGTAAAGGGAAGCTACATGAATGGGTGGAAGGTTTCATCGATATGGATGACCCACAGTTAATCACTCAAATACGTCAGCAAATTTTATCCAAGCGTGGTATCAGCGCTAAAAATGATGAAGTGCTCATCACATTAGGCACCCAAAATTCCCTATTTCTCCTCACCAGTTTATTAGCTGAAAAGTCAGTGATTTTTGGTGTTGAAAACCCGGGTTATGCAAGCTTACGTCAGATTATTTCCCTCTGTGACAGTCCGATGAAGCCACTTGAACTCGATAATGAAGGTATTATACTTGGGGAGCAACTCAAAGATTGTAATTATGTTTGTGTGACCCCTAGCCATCAATATCCTACCACTGTCACCATGAGCATTGATCGACGTAAAGCACTTTTAGAACAAGCCTGTAACGATAATTTTGTTGTTATTGAAGATGATTATGAAAGTGAAGTAAATTTTATTGAAGCCCCTATTCCTGCTCTTAAAAGTTATGATCAAGATGGTCGAGTAATTTACGTCGGTAGCTTATCAAAATCACTCTCACCAGGTATCCGTATTGGATATTTAGTCGCAGATAAAAAGGTAGTGAAAGAACTACGTACATTACGAAATTTGCATTACCGGCACCCTCCTTCTAACAACCAACGCATCACAGCATTATTTATAGGCCAAGGTTATTACGATAGTCATATTCGCCGCATGAGACGTACCTATGAAGCTAAATGGATAGAGATGCAATTAGGTATCGATCTTTACCTCAAAAATTGCAAAATTCATTCAACATCAGGCAGCTTCTGTTTTTGGATAGGCTTGCCAAACGGGATCACTAGTAAAGAACTACTCAACGTTGCTGCCGAACACGGTATATTAATAGAATCAGGGGATATTTTATTCATGCAACCAGACGCACCTAAAAATTATATTAGGTTAGGTTTCTCTGCCATTCAGACGGATAAAATTTTAAAAGGGCTTAAGATATTAGGTAAGCTAATTGATGATTTATACCAATAACGTTAATTAACCGATCTATTTTACTTGTTAAAATAACTTATTTCTTCGTTCTAAGTTCCGCAAAGGGAACAACCACTTACCTTAACTTACGCCTTAAACTAAGGCATTTTCCCTGCGTAAAATTTAGATAACTTATTTAATGTAATTGATATTACAAAACAAGTTACAGCCATAAATAACAAAACAGGAGAAATTGACAGGATAGTTCATGAGGCAATAGATGTGGTTATATGGCGATCATTAAATCGATTATCAGTGGCTGGAACAGCTTAAAGCAGTCTATCAGATTAAGATTATAATCTTGATAGAAAATTAGTTTTCTAACTCACAACGGGCACAAATCGGATCAGAACTTTTATTCAAAAAACAATGGAGACACTCATTAACTTTTCAAATTTGTATAACTATCCTATTTAGGTATCTTACTTTATTTCTAAATATGCTCTAATTACATTCGGTTTTTATTTTAAAAAAACAGTTTCAGCTAACATAAATAATCAGCCTGATTCGGCTCTAAATAAGAGTGTAAGATTCGCTTATATATCAGCAAATCAATGCAAGGATGCAAAATGAAATATTCAAATATCGGCCTAATGTTAGCAGCAACAATTGCAGTATATGGCTGTGGCAGCGAAGCAGGGAATACAGAAATAGAACAGGTCATCGATACTGACCCTATTTCAACTCCAGAAATATCTGATGAAGAAACCAACAGTAGTGAACCAACCGATAACGACACTGATAATAGCAGTGGCGAACCAACAGACAACACCGACGACGCCAACAATGGCGATGATGGCATCAGCATCTTTACCAGTGAAGAAATTAGCCTTGATGATATCGAAGAAAATGTGTCTTTCAGTGCTGATATTAAGAATTATATCGATGCAACGGATCTCACTGATATCACATTCAGCATGAGTAATGCACCGGATTGGCTAAGCTTAAGCAGTGACGGTACCCTTTCTGGTACACCTTCAGAAGATAAAATTGATGACTACAGCTGGAAGGTCACTGTGAGCTCTAGTGATGCGATTGATACAGCCACTTTTGCTCTCACCGTACGCAGCTCTGAATGGTTCGAAGTTATCGCCTTGAGCGAACTGACGAATGTCCCCACTGTTTATGATATTAACGGTAATGAAACTACCATTGATACAGAATCTGGTGAAATCCAAGAGATTTATTATCAAGGGCTCAACTATCAAGGCAAAGAGACTCGGGTTTATGCTTACGTCGGTATTCCAACGGGTATAACAACACCAGTGCCAGCCATGGTGCTTGTACATGGCGGCGGTGGAACGGCTTATAGTACTTGGGTCAGTAAATGGATGGACCGTGGCTATGCGGCCATTAGTATGTCTGTTGAAGGCGAAGACGGTGCTGGTGAAACTCATGAATGGGCAGGGCCTGCTCGTGATGGTAACTATAATGATACCTACCCAGGTTCATCATCATATGTTGATGTGCCTGACCAATGGATGTATCACGCGGTGGCCGATACCATGTTAGCCAACTCGTTAATGGCTTCACTCAATGTAATCGATGAAAACAAAGTGGGTCTTATGGGGATCTCTTGGGGTGGCGTGATTACTAGTACCGTGATGGGGCTTGATAATCGTTTTGCCTTAGCAATCCCGGTTTATGGTTGTGGTCATTTATATGATGCAGACAACACATGGAGCGCAAATTTAAGCAGTAATACACTCTACCAAACTGTGTGGGATCCGATGATGCATCTCAATAAAGCCGACATGCCATCTTTATGGATGTCTTGGTCTGGCGACAATAACTTTGGTATGGATAGTTTTGCCTATAATTATGAAGTTACAACAGGTGCGCATATGCCCGCGTTGAGACCTGAAATGGGGCATAGCCATAATGCAGCGTGGAAACAATCAGACAGCTATGAATTTGCTAAAAGCATTTTTGACAATGACATGCCTTGGTTTAAAAACCTGAGCCAGACTGAATCTGCTCAGGATGGAGATGAAGTCAGTATGACCTTCACCTCTACCAAATCTCTCGTCACTAATAGCTTACGCTATACGACAGGTACGGGCTACACAGGCGACTTAGAGTGGCTAGATAAAGAGGTAACGTTGAATGACAACAGTAATGGCACATACACCATCACAGCAACCTTGCCAGAAGGTACAACGGGTTGGTACTTCAGCTTAAGTGATAATGATGTCTACGTGAGTAGTGATTATATCGAAAATGTCGAGTTAATTAGTTCACCAAGCGATGAGCTAGTACTCGAAGTTACTGCCAATGATAACAGTGCTAGCGGTTTTATTGATCTCTCATTTACAGGCCCCACTAACATCGATATCCAAAGCATTGAGTTTAGCGAAAGTGAACATTTAAATGCCTTTAGTAGTAATTTAACACCTGAAATTGAGCTTAATAGCGATGCTAGCACAGAGACCTTAACCGTCACTTTCGATAATAGCCTTGCTGGGTTGGCTGCCGGTAGTAATATCAGTGCCAATATAACCTTTACTTGGGAAACCCTTGCTGGTGGGAGTAAAGCCTTAGTACTACCTATCACCGTTTCTATTGCTGAATAAGAGACATCGAATTTGAGAATTGTTGAAAGACAAAGCCCAAATAACTTTTCGGAATAACAGCTTAGGTAAAAACTAATTAAATAAAAAGCCATCCTTAATCAAGAGTGGCTTTTTTATTTGCTGTTTTATTGAATTAACGTAAATGCTGGACAGTCACTTTTCATTACCAACAAAATCAACAACTTAATACTTTAAACCTTTGGGTGTCCCGTACTTTTGAGTTCAAAA
>JAOFNL010000112.1 GCA_028041985.1 Psychromonas sp.
AGCCACCTTACAATTTAACAGCAATTACATTCTGGATAACTGAGAATATATTAGAGTGTCACGGGTATAAAAAAACCCGCAAGACCAGTAATACTAGCACTTGCAGGTTCTTATTGTACCTTGTCGGTACTGAATATGGCGGTGACGGAGAGATTCGAACTCTCGAAAGGTTGCCCTTTACACGCTTTCCAGGCGTGCTCCTTCAGCCACTCGGACACGTCACCTTATTTTTAGCGTTCATTTATTACACAAAAAGTATGCATGTAACAACAAAGCGGAGCGCATGATAGTTAACTCAGCCTCTTAAATCAACTGTTAACGTCCAATAATCATAGTTTTATACCAATTCTTGTCGTAAATAAACAGATGCGCCTAATAGTCCAGGGTTTTTATGGGTAATTAGATAAGTAGGAATATTAGATAAATATTCTTTAAACCGCCCTTTAGTTTCAAAATATTCGCGAAACTCACTATTTTTAAAAAACTCAATAAAACGCGGCACAATACCACCTGCTATATAAATCCCACCTTTACAATCTAAGCTTAATGCTAAATTTCCTGCAAAACTGCCCATCGCTTGGCAAAAAAAGTTAAGCGTTTGAACGGCTAACTCGCAATCACCAGAAATTGCTGATTTGGATATTTCTGCAGCTTCAAAATAGTTAGGCTGTTTTCCTGCGAGACGGCACAGTGAATGATAAATATTAACTAATCCTTGTCCCGATAATAAGCGCTCAGAAGATACATGGCCAAATTGGTCTTGTAGAAGTAACAACACATCAATTTGTTGACGAGTGTTAGGAGCAAAACTGGTATGACCGCCCTCTCCATCCAAGCTTACCCATTTTTCTTCGCATTTGATAAGATGTGAAACACCTAATCCGGTACCCGCACCAAATATTGCTTTTACTGAGTTAGGAACTTCTTCGCCTGTTCCAATTTTAATTTTGTCAGCTTCTTCAATAAAGGGTACCGCTAGTGAGATAGCCGTATAATCATTAATCACATACAGCGCCTCTAAAGCTAGTTTTTCTTTTAAAGCGACTTTAGAGAATTGCCAATTTAAATTAAGCATTTTTACGAAGTCATTTTCCATTGCTGAAGCGATACCAATACATAAGTGGGTGACAGTTCCCGTCAAAGTAGCAAAGTATTGAGCCAATGCAGCATCCAATGTGATGAATTGTGCGCAAGGGTATTCTCTTAATTTTGACATTTCTCCATTAAAGGTATCCAACACCGCTAAACGAATGTTAGTCCCACCTACATCGGCAACTACTGCTAGCATATATATTCCTTATTAGAAATTGTGTTAATAATTTAGCTTAATCACTCAAAAAGTTGATTATTGTTCATATTTTTTGATCTAAAACATTTTTAGTCTGTAATAAAATGACATCAAAATTTGCCTACTCTATAATCATTTGCTGATATTACGGCATTTTTGTAGTTTTATTTCATTTTCAGTTACAAATCCCTTTGATAAATGCTTATTACCTTATTTTGATCGAGTGAATATTATAATGAATACTTTAGAGTTAATTAAAAAAAACCTGGATACTTTTAGTAAATCAGAGCGAAAAGTAGCCGAAGCAATTCTTGCATCTCCCCAAACAGCTATTCATTCTAGTATTGCAAATTTAGCAAAAAGTGCACATGTAAGTGAGCCTACTGTAAATCGTTTTTGCCGTCGTTTAGATACTAAAGGATTTCCTGATTTTAAACTACATTTAGCGCAAAGCTTAGCGAATGGTACACCTTATGTGAATCGTAATGTGAATGAAGACGATGGCCCTGAGGCTTATACATCAAAAATATTTGAATCCACGATGGCTTGTTTAGATGTTGCTAAAAATAGTTTAGATGTGAATTTAATTAACCGTGCCGTAGATGTATTAACACAGGCCAATAAAATCTCGTTTTTTGGTCTAGGCGCTTCCTCTTCTGTTGCACATGATGCGCTTAATAAATTCTTCCGTTTTAATATCCCTGTTTCTTGTTTTGATGATATTGTGATGCAACGAATGAGTTGTATTAATAGTAGTGAAGGTGATGTGATCGTATTAATTTCTCATACGGGTCGAACGAAACCTTTAGTAGAAATTGCACAGCTTGCACGTGAAAACGATGCCTTTGTTATTGCGTTGACAGCCTATAACTCAACTTTAGCAGAACAAAGTAATTTGGTACTTTCTTTAGGTGTTCCTGAAGATACTGATATATATATGCCAATGTCATCACGAATTGCACAACTTGTGTTAATTGATGTGCTTACAACAGGCTTCACTCTTCGCAGAGGTGCTAAGTTTAGAGATAATTTAAAACGAGTAAAAGTTGGTATTAGGGATTCTCGCTTTGAAAAAAACAATGGTAATGATTAAAGAGTTTTAAACAATTAACTTTCTCTAGCGAACTTATTTAACCATTTTTATTTTTGTATTTAACAGGAGTTAACATGATCAGACGTACTAAAATTGTCACAACTTTAGGCCCTGCAACGGATCGCGATAATAATTTGGAAAAAATAATCGCAGCCGGTGCCAATATGGTTAGAATGAACTTTTCGCATGGTGATGTTGTTGATCACATAAGACGCGCGGAGCAAGTTAGAGAAATTGCAACAAGATTAGGCAAAGAAGTCGCTATTATGGGCGATTTACAAGGTCCTAAAATTCGAATTTCTACGTTTGAAAACAATAAAATACAATTAACCATTGGTGATCAATTTACACTTGATTCAAATATTCCAAAGGGTGAAGGTAACCAACAACAAGTCGGTTTGGATTATAAAGAGTTACCAGAAGAAGTGAGTACTGGCGATATACTTATGCTAGATGATGGACGTGTACAACTTAAAGTTGAATCCGTTGACGGAAACAAAGTTCACACTACTGTCATAGTTGGTGGTCCATTATCTAATAATAAAGGGATCAACAAACAAGGTGGAGGTTTATCTGCTGCCGCGTTAACTGACAAAGACAAAAAAGATATCATCACTGCCGCTAAAATTGGGTGCGATTATCTTGCCGTTTCATTTCCTCGTGACGGTGCAGATTTACACTACGCTCGAAAACTAGCGCAGAATGCAGGAAGTCATGCCAAAATTGTAGCAAAAGTTGAACGCGCAGAAGCTGTTGAAACAAAAGAAGCATTAGAAGATATTATTCTTGCATCTGATGTAGTTATGGTTGCCCGAGGTGACTTAGGTGTTGAAATAGGTGATGCTCGCTTAGTAGGCGTTCAAAAAGATATGATCCGTACTGCACGAAAATTAAATCGAGTGGTGATCACTGCAACGCAAATGATGGAGTCAATGATCAGTTCACCAATGCCGACACGAGCAGAAGTAATGGACGTAGCAAACGCAGTGTTAGACGGCACTGATGCAGTAATGTTATCAGGTGAAACCGCAGCTGGTGACTATCCAGTAGAAACCGTCAAAGCAATGAGTGAAGTTTGTTTAGGTGCAGAAAAACATCCGAGTATTAATGTATCAAACCACCGAATTAATTATACTTTTGAAGATCCAGGCGAAGCATTAGCAATGACCACCATGTATGCAGCTAACCATACTGTTGGCGTCAAAGCGATTGTTGCTTTAACACATTCAGGATCTACTGCTTTATTAATGTCGCGTTTAAGTTCTGGCTTGCCAATTTATGCATTATCTAGCAATCAACATACTTTGAATTACTGCTCTTTATACCGAGGCGTAACCCCTATCAAATTTGAATCTACCACAACCGACAGCGTACAATTTATTGCAAATGCATTAGAAACGCTTAAATCATCTAATAAAATACAAACTGGGGATTTGATTTTGCTTACTCATGGAGATGATGTGGAGAATGGATTTACTAATACTTGTAAGATAATTAAAGTTTAAGCAGCTTATATTTTGACAAAAATCCGCATTATTTTTATCAATAGTGCGGATTTTTTAAGAAAATAAAGTTATTCTTTTGGCGCAGTGGCTACAAACTTAGGGTTTGTATTGGCAAGGTTTAACAATTTTTCAATATTCGGATAATCCGCTACTGGAAATATATTTCTAAATTTCGCCCAATCTGCAAATGACGCTAATCTAATTTCTGCATCAGTTAATGGTAACTCTTTACTTAATACTTTGTTATTAATCGCTGTTAACCCTGAATTGATACGCTCTTTTTGGCGGGTTAAATAAATGCTTTTCTCAGGTGTAATGCCATCAAATTTAGCTAACATAAACAAATTTACACAAGCATCTAATACGGTATTCGTCATATGGTATAACTCAATATCATCTAAATCAGATAAAAAATCCTCCCCCGCCAACTCATAAATATGCGTTAATATTGAAGTTGAATCAGTCAATTCTAAGTCACTATCAACTAATAGAGGGACTTTTTTAGTAGGCGACAAGGTTGCACTTTGGTTTGCATCAGTTTCGATAAATTGACATTTTAACTCTGTTTGTAGCAAAGCAATTCGACAATGACGAACAAAAGGAGAAGTGTAGCTGCCGTATAATTTCATGAGGGTCCCCAAATTAAGCTTAAGCATAGCATCACTGTATAGTGAGCGAAGCCGAAAAAGTTTACTTTAAGGCTGGACTATATATTAGTCAATGGATTTAAAATCAATTGTGACAAATAGAAGTAAAATTAAAGATGCAAAAAACGATTAAATGGGTAATACACGGTTACGCCCTAGCTGTTTAGCTTTATACATATATTCATCAGCACGAGCGATGAGTTCAGTTATCGTTTCATTTGGCTGAATTTCAACCACACCAAATGAAGCGGTGATATTATTAATCAGTTGTCCTGTGCGTTTATCTTTAAGGGAAAGTTTTTCAAATTGTTTGCGCGTGGTTTCAGCAAACTGACGTGCGATACGTATATTGGTTTTAGGTAATAACATAACGAACTCTTCACCACCAAATCGATAACCCGTTTTGCCATCACGCATATTCTCATTTATTTTTCGCCCTACCGCTTTTAATACCTGATCACCGAGCAAATGCCCCCAAGTATCATTAAAGCTTTTGAAATGGTCAATATCACAAAGAATAAGACAAAGGCCTTTGGTATCAGCTTTTAGATAAGCAGATAACTCAGTATCAAAAGCATGACGATTTAATAACCCTGTTAAGGAGTCATACATTGCAGCATTACGACTTTCTTCGAGTTGTGCTTTTAAACTATCAATTTCTCCTTTCGCTAAGGCTAAACTATTACCAAAAAAACTAGTCGCATTACGCATCATTTTTGCGTCTTTTTCTAAGCTTTTTAATAATCCCACCACTTCTTCTACCGTCCAGCCCTCTTCCTCGACCTTACTAATGTTAGCAAAGGTTTTTTCGAAAGATTGTTGAAATTGATTAGTATCAGTATGAGTATCTATAATAGATTTATCTAATTGAAGCATGATTTTATCAATGCTATTGCGTAGCTCCCAAGTTTCACGCTCCGCTAGTGGCAATACATGTTCTCGATATAAAGACTCAGCCTGAATTGGAGAGCAAATTTCACAGGATGAAAGCAATTTGTCCATAGACTCTTTCAACTCTGTATTATTTTCTGCGACATAATGGTACCAAAGTGCATAATTACTCGGAGTCGTTGGCACTGAATAGTTCATCATGAGAGGTAATGCTTTTTTTAAATTTTTAGCAGATTCAATAATTAGGTCTTTAGTCATTGTGGCCTTTCTTATAAATTCATTGAATATAATGTATTGAAGTATAGTCAGAAAAATAAAATTGAACTTATTAATAAACAGAAAGTGAGTCTGATAGTTCACAGTTTTGAGCTATGGCAAGCTTTAAAGTTTTTCCTATGCATATAGTAATACTCAACAATGTGAATCATCGTTTTTATTTTATATTGTGTCCACAAGCTAAACGGTAGAATAGAACAAGAGATCGAATTAAATTACTCATAAGCTGATATCATTTATCAGACAATCATCGAACAACAAATAAATAAGAGAGAGAGATGGACACCGCATTATACCTTCATGCCCTTACAGGGTTATTTGTTATCATAGATCCTATAGGTTCAGCATTAATATTCAATGCATTAACATCAGGCAGTGACTCGAAATATCGTCATTTAATGGCAATTAAATCCGTTGTGATCAGCGCAGTCATACTCATTTTATTCGGAAATTATGGCGAAGATTTATTTTCACAATTAGGTATCAATATTAATTCCCTGCGTATATCTGGTGGACTATTACTTTTCTACACGGCTTTTATGATGATCACACAGGAAATAAAATTCAATAATACGGGGGGTAATGGCGATATTTCAGTTTTTCCTATGTCCATTCCACTGCTAGCAGGGCCAGGATCCTTAACATTGGCTATTTTATTGTTTTCTCAAAATGCACAAACAGAATCAGCCGTCGCCGTTGGTGCTGCGATTATTAGTATTTTACTGGTTACTTTAGTGGCAATGATGGCTGCTAAGCACTTAAAAAGAATAATAGGTAAAACAGGTGATGAGATTTTACGTCGTTTCTTTGGGGTGATACTTGCTGCATTAGCAATACAGTTTATTTATGAAGGAATACATAATATTTCGATGTAATACCAATGACAATAAAAAAACATTAATTTAAGAGTAATACCAATTGTATTAAGTATGTGATCTAAGTTTTACGCAGAGAAAATGATT
>JAOFNL010000113.1 GCA_028041985.1 Psychromonas sp.
TTATCCGAGCTATCTACTGTACTTTTTGCTTTGATAGGTTTTAAAATATGCACGGTTTCTTCAATATCTTCAGGCGAGCTATTATTCTTACGGTCAGAAGCTTTATACTTAACCAATTTATTAGTAACAATTTTTCCGCCATCTAAAGGTTTAAATAGATATGGTCGATGTATAAAATCATTGATTAAATGTTGACTCATAAAACCTCCTTAAAACATTTAAATGGAATATTTATCTATTATTATAGTTTACCGTAAAAAGTTTAGTGAAATAGCAAATGGTATTTGAATTTATGATGATATTCTTTACAATACCGCGAAAATACAAAAGGGTTAAATATGAATCGTAAAAAGAAAATTAACAGCATTCTTCAAAAGCGTCTTAAGAAAATAAATGCAAAAATAGCCCCTAATTCTAAACCAAAATATATTTCGAAAGCAGAAAGAGCGAAGTTAGCAGAACAAGAAGCAGAGCAAAATACACAAAGTGAATCACTATAAAGTAAAAATCTCACCGTTTTTTATTATTATTTTAATTTACCATTGAATATACAAAAAAAAGTTTCACATTTTGTGTTGGGATTGTTACCCTTATAGGCAATTAAGTTAATGAGTTTTAAAAACCATGAAGAAGATAATTCTGAAAGCACATCACCATCATACTACTTAATCTTTCAGGATTTTAACTTGGAAGATACTTTATGTGCTTCCTGTGGTTACCCAATTTTAAACCCTCGGAAGTAAAACTCCCGAGGGTTTTTTAGTTTTAAATGCAAGGAAATGAGTTATGCCAGAGCAACGTCTAAGAATAGCAATACAGAAAAAAGGTCGTCTAAGTGATGACACTGTTAAATTATTAAAAGCATGTGGTGTTAAAGTAAACCTAAACACACAACGTTTAATTGCACACAGTGAAAATATGCCAATTGATATTCTTCGTGTACGCGATGATGATATCCCAGGACTAGTCATGGACGGTGTTGTAGACCTAGGTTTTATTGGTCAAAACGTGCTGGAAGAAGAGAGCATGATGCGTAAAGTTGCAAAAGAGCCAACTGAGCACAAAGTTGTAAAAGAATTAGCTTTTGGTGAATGTCGTTTTTCTCTTGCTGTAGATAATGATTTTGACTACCAAGGTGTTCAATCTCTTGCAAACATGCGTATCGCAACAACTTACGTACACATCTTAAAACGTTTTATGGAAGAAGCTAACGTTCCTTACACTTCGTGTATGTTAACGGGTTCAGTTGAAGTTGCTCCACGTGCAGGTTTAGCAGATGCTATCTGTGATTTAGTTTCAACTGGTGCAACTCTGGAAGCGAATGGCTTAAAAGAAGTGGAAGTTATCTACCGCTCTACTGCAGTATTAATGCAACGAGCAGAGCCGTTAACAGCTGATAAGCAAGACCTTGTTGATCGTATTCTTATTCGTATTGACGGCGTACAAACGGCTAAAGAATCAAAATACATCATGTTGAATGCGCCTAAAGCCAACTTAAAAGCAATTACCGATTTATTACCTGGTTCTGATTTACCTACTGTGATGGATTTAGCGGGTTGTGATGACCGCGTGGCATTACACGTGGTAAGTAAAGAAAATCTTTTCTGGGTAACGATGGAACAGTTAAAAGCATTAGGTGCAAATTCAATTCTAGTGTTACCAATTGAAAAAATGATGGAGTAGTCCAAAAGATGGGAATGCAAACAGTCAACTGGGAACAATTAACGTCAGACGAGCAAGTCAAATTACTTGCTCGTCCTGCAATGGCCGATTCATCAGGTTTAACCGCAACTGTTACTAACATTATTGCTGATATTCGCCAGCATGGTGATAAAGCGTTACTTGAATACACCAAACGCTTTGATAAATTAGAAAGTGATAATTTTACTTTAACGCAAATAGATATTGATGCTGCGACAGCACGTTTAGCCACTGATATTAAAGATGCGATTAAAGTAGCTTATGAGCAGGTAGTAAAGTTTCATCAAGCGCAACAACAAGATGTTATTCGTGTTGAAACAATGCCTGGTGTTGTATGTGAAATGCATACACAAGCGATTGAAGCTGTCGGTTTATATATTCCAGGAGGCAGTGCCCCACTTCCATCAACTGTTATTATGACTGGAGCTCCAGCGCAAATTGCTGGTTGCTCGCGCTTAGTTTTATGTTCTCCACCACCATTAGCAGACGAAATACTTTATGCGGCATCACTATGTGGTGTTAATGAGATTTATTCGGTCGGTGGAGCTCAAGCTATTGCTGCATTAGCGTATGGTACTGAAACTATTGCCGCTGTTGATAAAATATTTGGACCCGGCAATTCATTTGTAACTGAAGCTAAACGTCAGGTAAGTAATGATTTTTCAGGTGCCGCAATTGACATGCCAGCAGGACCTTCAGAAGTTTTGGTTATAGCGGATCAGAATGCCGATCCAGCATTTATCGCAGCTGATTTATTATCTCAAGCTGAACATGGACATGATTCACAAACAATTTTGGTGACACCATGTGAAAAAATTGCACTACAAACTGCGGTTGAAATAGAAAAACAACTTGCCGTATTAGAGCGCCGTGACATTGCTGAAAAAGCGATTGAAAATAGTGTGAGTATCGTATGTAAAGATATTGAACAAGCTATTAGTATTTCAAATCGTTATGCACCTGAACATTTAATCGTACAAACCGAACAACCTCGTTTATTACAACCATATTTGAAAAATGCAGGCTCAATTTTCCTAGGTGCTTGGACACCAGAATCTGTGGGAGATTATGCAAGTGGTACTAACCATGTGCTACCAACTTATGGTTATACTAAAACTTATTCAAGCTTAGGATTAGCTGATTTCGTTAAACGATATACAGTACAAGAGCTATCGCAGGACGGTTTACGTAACCTAGCACCGACAGTGACTTGCTTAGCGGCAGCTGAAGGTTTAACTGCACATAAACGTGCTGTGACAATCCGTATGGATAAATTAAATCAGAAATAATTGAAACAGCAACAAACAATACCCTGAGTATTCATGCTCAGGTATTTTTAGGGAAACATCATCGATGAGTAACATCAAACAGTTGGCTAGAAAAGCAGTACAAGTTTTAACGCCTTACCTTTCAGCTCGCCGCATTGGTGGCCAAGGTCACGTTTGGCTTAATGCCAATGAAGCACCTGACAGCAGTATCTATCAACTTGATTCATCGAAGCTAAATCGCTATCCAGAGTTTCAACCTCCACAAATAATTAATGCTTATGCAAGCTATGCAAAACTAGATGCAAGACAAATTCTGACAACTCGTGGTGCAGATGAAAGTATTGAAATATTAATCAGGACATTTTGTGAGCCAGGGATAGACAGTATTTTAATTTGCCCTCCTACCTATGGTATGTATTCAATTAGTGCTGAAACATGTGGAGTTAACGTTGAGCAAGTTGCACTACAAGAAAATTTTGATGTCGATTATGCAGCTGTTGAAGCGTCAGTATTAGCTTCAAATGGTTACACTAAAATCGTTTTTTTGTGTGCGCCTAATAACCCAACGGGTAATATGTTGGATAAAGAAAAATTATCAAATTTATTAACAGCTACTGCTGGTAAAGCGTTGATTGTTGCTGATGAAGCTTACATTGAGTTTTGTCCCGAATTAACACAGACAGATTTAATTGATGCACATGAAAACCTAGTGATCACAAGAACGTTATCAAAAGCCTTCGGTTTAGCAGCAATTCGTTGTGGTTTCACTTTAGCACAATCTTCTGTTATCGATATGATGGGGAAAGTAATCGCACCATATCCGGTTCCTGGACCAGTAGCACAAATCGCAGAGCAAGCATTATCAACTCAAGGATTAGAAGTCATGCGAGATCGCGTGGCTGTTTTAAATAATAATCGTCAAGTATTAGCCAATGAACTTATTAAATTAGATTGTGTAACGGAAGTGTTTCCAACCACAGGTAATTTTGTACTAGTTCGCTTTAAAGATTCTGCAAAAGTATTCCAAGCATTTGCGAATGATGGCATCGTCATGCGAGATTTTGCGAATAAACCTCGCTTAGAAAATTGCGTTCGTATCACCATTGGTAACAGTGATGAAATGAGCAAAACACTCAGTACTTTAAACTCACTGTAGGAAATAAAAATGAGTAAACAAAAATTTCTCTTCATCGATCGCGATGGAACTTTAATCGATGAGCCTATTAGTGACAAACAAGTAGATAGCCTAGAAAAATTAGTTTTAGAACCTTATGTGATCCCAAGTCTTTTAACATTACAAGATGCAGGTTTTATTTTAGTGATTGTTTCAAACCAAGATGGTTTAGGTACTGAGAGTTACCCTCAAAGTGATTTTGATATTCCACAGAATAAAATGATGGAAATTTTCGCTTCACAGGGTGTTAAGTTTGAAGCAACCTTACTTTGCCCACACTTTCCTGCGGATAACTGCAGCTGCCGTAAACCACATTTAGGCATGGTAAAAGAATATTTACAATCAGGTCGAATTGACCACGCTAACTCTTACGTGATTGGCGATCGTCACACCGATATTGGTTTAGCAGAAAACATGGGTATTTCTGGTATTCTTTACAATAAAGATACATTAGGTTGGAAAAAAATAGTTCATCAGTTAACGACTAAAGGTCGAACTGCTTCTGTTACTCGCACCACTAAAGAAACAGATATCAACGTATTTGTAGATTTAGATACCACTGGTGAAAATAAAATTGATACAGGTATGGGTTTCTTTGATCACATGTTAGATCAAATCGCAACACACGGCGGTTTCCAAATGAATGTAAACGTAAAAGGCGATCTACATATTGATGATCACCATAGCGTAGAAGACACCGCATTAGCTTTGGGCGAAGCGTTAGATAAAGCACTAGGTGACAAACGCGGAATCGGTCGTTTTGGTTTCGTGTTACCA
Source organism: Psychromonas sp. (assembly GCA_028041985.1). Lineage (GTDB taxonomy): Bacteria > Pseudomonadota > Gammaproteobacteria > Enterobacterales > Psychromonadaceae > Psychromonas. The sequence goes on from JAOFNL010000113.1 coordinate 4,921, forward strand.
ATGGATGAAACAAAAGCGAGCTGTACCTTAGATCTATCTGGTCGCCCTTACCTTAAATTTAAAGCAGACTTCCCGCGTGAATTGGTTGGTACTATGTCTACCGAAATGGTTGAGCATTTTTTCTACTCATTAGCTCAATCAATGCGTGCAACTATTCACTTAGAAGTTGAAAATGGTAATGCTCATCATATGGTTGAAGGTTTATTTAAAACCTTTGGTCGTACTTTACGTCAAAGTATCCAAATAATCGGTACTGACCTTCCATCAAGTAAAGGTGTTTTATGATCGTAATAATTGATACCGGCTGTGCTAATTTATCATCGGTACGATTTGCTATCGAGCGTTTAGGCTATGACGTCGTTGTTAGTAAAGATCCTGTGATTTTACAACAAGCCGATAAATTGTTTCTACCAGGTGTAGGAACGGCGAAAGAAGCGATGGCAAACCTAATCGACCGTAACTTAGTTGACGAGATTAAAAAGCTTACTCAACCTGTGCTAGGCATTTGTTTAGGAATGCAAATGTTAGCAGAAGGAAGTGAAGAAGGTTTTGCTGAGCAAGCAACAATCGATACGCTTGGTCTAGTTGATGGATTTGTTGAAAAAATGGAAGTTGCACCATTACGCTCTCCGCACATGGGTTGGAATCAAATCACGCCGAAGTTAGATGAACCATTATTCAAAGAAATTCCTGCTGGCAGCTACTTTTACTTCGTACATAGCTACGCATTACCGGTTAACGACAACACTATCGCAAGTTGTGAATATGGTACGCCATTTACAGCAGCAGTGAATAAAGACAATTTCTATGGTGTTCAATTTCACCCGGAGCGCTCAGGGAAAGCAGGCGCTCAATTAATTAAAAACTTTTTGGAGCTTTAATAATATGATTATCCCCGCACTTGACCTTATTGACGGTAAAGTCGTTCGTTTATACCAAGGCGATTACGATCAAAAAACCGTTTACAGTGATGATCCACAAAGTTTATACACTATTTACAATGAACAAGGTGCAGATTGGTTACACCTTGTTGATTTAGATGGTGCAAAAGATATTACAAAACGCCAACTTAGCGTTATTGAAAGCCTAATTAAAAACACTCCTGCAAAAGTTCAAGTTGGTGGTGGAGTGCGCACCGAAGAAGATGTTAAAGGTCTTTTAGATACAGGTGCTCACCGTGTAGTAATTGGTTCAACAGCCGTTAAAGAGCCTGAGATGGTTGCAGGTTGGATGGAAAAATACGGCCCAGAGCATATTGTTTTAGCATTAGACATTAATATCGATACTGACGGAAACAAAATTGTTGCAGTATCAGGTTGGCAAGAAGACAGTGGGCAAACCATCGAATCACTATTAGAAATTTACATGAAAGTTGGTTTAAAGCATGTGTTATGTACTGATATCTCTAAAGACGGTACATTAACTGGCTCAAACGTTGATCTTTACAAAGAAATGGTTATTGCTTTTCCAAGTGTTGCTTGGCAAGCATCAGGTGGTATTGGCTCTTTAGATGATATCGCTGATGTAGCACGCTCAGGTGCACAAGGCATGATCGTTGGACGCGCATTGTTAGAAGGCAAGTTTACCGTTGAAGAAGCGATTAACTGTTGGAACAACGCTAAAGCTTAATCTAATTATTTGGGGTGCAGGATTAATCCTGCCTTACT
>JAOFNL010000114.1 GCA_028041985.1 Psychromonas sp.
ATATTGCTGATATTTTAGAGTTTAAAGAAACCTTAACCGTATTATTAATTTCCGCATTATTTATTCTACTCGCTGCTCGCCTTGATTCTAGCGCGATGCTCGATTTAGGTTGGGGAGGCATAGGAGTCTTATTAGTCGCTATGTTTATCGCACGCCCATTAAGCATTTGGGTTTCCGGCTTAGGCACTAGCTTATCTTCAAAAGATAAATGGTTTTTGAGTTGGGTTGCTCCTCGCGGTATTGTTGCAGCCGCTATTTCGTCATTATTTGCGATAAAGCTAGAAGCCGTTGGTTTAGCAGGTGCAAACTCTATCGTCCCACTAGTGTTTTTGATTATTATCGGTACTGTTGTTATCCAGAGTTTAACCGCAGGCCCTTGGGCTAAATTCCTTGGAGTGAAAGAAGGCTCTAATCAAGGTTTATTGATTTTTGGCGCATCCTCTTTCTCTCGAGGTCTCGCATCTATTTTAATTTCCAAAAATATTAAAGTCGTTCTAGCAGATAATAACTGGGATAGTATTCGTAAAGCGCGTATGGAAAATATTCCAGTCTATTTTGGTAATCCAGCATCAGAGCATGCAACAAATTACATGGATTTAAGTGGTGTAGGCAGAGTACTTGTCATGTCACCTTACCGCCAATTAAACCCACTAGTGACATTCCACTTCCAAGATTTATTTGGCATTGAAAAAGTATATGGGTTAACCAATCCAGAAAGCAGTAGCGCTCGCCATCAATTATCTGAATCATATTTAAAGCGGTTATGTTTATTTGGAGAGAATATTTCATATGCCAAAATAGCAAGTTTAATGTCCAAAGGAGCAGTACTAAAAAGTACCAATATTACTGAGAACTTCACTTTTGCTCGCTTTAAACATCGTTATGGTGAAACGGCTATGCCATTGGTTTATTTAACCAAAGATGGTCAAGTAAATATTATTTCAGCATTAGATACTCTTGAGTTCTCGGAAGGCGTTGAGTTAATCAGCTTATTGCCGCTAGAAGCACAGGATCAAGCTGTGGTCCAACGTGCTCTAGATGAAGAGGCTGAACGCAAAGCAAAAGCAGAAGCAGAAATAGAAGCCAAAACACAGGCAGAAGCTCGTATGCTGCGTGAAGCGGAAGAAGCAAAACAAAGAGCAATTGAAAAAGCACGACGTAAAGAAGAAACGGAAGAAGCTATTGAATTAGCAAAAGAAACGCCATAAAAACTAACATCATCAATGCGATAGATATAATTCTTGTTTTCATTATATCTATCGTCATTTTTATATACCCGTTATCGTTCAAGGAGCTTTGTTCAGTGGGTCGCTTTAACCCCAAATCAAGGCGTAACCTGATGACAGTGGCTGGTCCTTATCGAAGGTTGCAACGCAGAGTTGGTTTTCAAGCTAATACCAATCACCTTAATTAACTGATCTATTTTACTTGTTAAAATAACTTATTTAATGAACAACCAGAGCTCAAGCAAGTATGAAGGCTTTTTAACAGCACTACATTCTCTCCTTTTAACAGCACATCGAATCAAAAATTGACGTTATGGGACTAAACGTCTAATAACAGGGACTTTTACTAACAACATGGTTAATAGTAAAGAGACCACTAAAGTACATAATGATATCACAGGAATGGCGATCCAATTACTGCCAAACCAAGCATAAAAACCATTATTAAGTTCTCGTACGGGAATTAATAGTAAAGGATGAATTAAGTAGATACCTAAGCTATAAGTCGAAATAACAGTCACAAATGAGCGAAAATGCCCCGTTATTTTATCTGCATATGTTTGTGCAAGCACAAATAACATGCCGCCAATTACAGCCGTATTTAAAGTTTTATACCCCATAAAAAAGGAATTATAGGAACCTTTCTCAACAGCCAATTCCCACGACCCCAAAAAGTTTGCACACAACATCACACCACCAGCAATAACCCATGCTTTTAACTGTGATCGATTATCTCTATTAAATAGATACCAACCTAAAACAAGATAACCAGTATATAAAATTAAATTTTGTTGTAAAAAGCTCTCTACTTTTAACCAATGCATGGTAAACAACACAGCCCAAGCGAAGATGGCTAATTTAATATATTCAGGCGATGCTTTTTTTAACACAGGAATTAAAAATGGAATAACAAAATATAAGGGAATAAAATCATAAAAAAACCAAAGATGATACCAAACTGGCTCATTAGGTGATTTTTGTAATATCTCAAAAGCCGTGCTACTTATCCATTCACCAGTAAAAACGTCATTCACCATAAAGCCGCCCACCATGGCATAAATGATTGTCCAACCAATAAATGGAATAGCCACTTTACTCAATCGTTTGGATAAATAATGCTCACACTGAAAGGTTCGTTCTGTAGATAGCAGTAACGCACCACTAATTAACATAAACACAGGAACTGCCCAGCGAGTTACACTGTTAAACCCCATTGCCGCTAACCAATCAGCATCAGGAATATCACCATATAGATAACGAAATGGCCCAAGAACATGGATCATAATAACCGCAATAGCGGCAATGAAACGCAAAAAATCGATATAAAAAATGGATGGTCTTTTAGCTGTCATATTAACTACCTAGCAATGTTTATGAAAAATAGAGTACTAGCTTGCTGTTTAGCATGCAATCATGTGAATGATATATAGTAAATTTTATGATTACATTTACTTCATGTTATCTGGTAAGAGTTTCAATAAATAGCTTTAAAAACAATAAGATTCATCAAATTTAAGATTAATTATTTTTTATGTTCCCTCTCATAGGAGACTTAATACACTCAGAAAAACGATTAAGGATTGAAGAGGGACTTAAAAAACAGGATAATCTGCTTACGTTTTTTTGCTTTAACCATTCAGTCTCTTTTCCCAAAGGATTTTTCCGTGAACATCACTATAAATCGAATATTATCTATTTTGACCGCTTTATTTTTATCAACAACTAGCGTGTTTGCGATGGTGACTTCTAATGAAAATGAGATAAATACGACGATAAAAGGTGCAGATACTAGCTCAACGCCAGTCCCATTAGCAGAAGAAAATGTATTACAAGAAACACCAGAATACAAAGGAACGGATCCCCAACTCATTTCCTCTCCCCCATCTGATGAAACAGAGTTTTTAAAAAAATCTCAAAAAACAGAAGTAGAAGAGAAAATACCCTATGAACCAGCTTTTACTAATTCATCATGGGAACAATTTGACGTTCCAGAAAGTTTCTACGATAACCCTTATAAAGTTTCTTTATTTTCTCCAAAAAATGGGGAAGATAGCGCACGCTTATGGTCGCAAACTAATTCCATTTTTTATTACGGTATCGGCGTCGTAGGGGTATTAGCAGCAATGCCTTCAAGTATAACCAACTGGGAAAGCTCAAGCGATGTTAATTTAGGTCAGAAATGGGTCGATAACGTGACAGCTGGCCCTGTATGGGACCGGGATGATGTTGTATTGAATTATGTGATGCATCCTTATTTTGGTGGAGCCTATTATCAGGTAGCTCGTAAATCAGGTTACCGTCAATGGGATTCATTTTTATATTCAGTCATGATGTCGACATTCTTTTGGGAATATGGGGTAGAGGCTTTTGCTGAAACACCTTCTATGCAAGATCTCGTGGTTACGCCAGTACTAGGTTGGGTATATGGTGAATGGGCATTTAATACTGAGCGTGATATTTGGGCCGGAGGGGGAACTGTCTTAGGCAATGAATATTTAGGTAATACAGCGCTATTTTTATTAGATCCGATCGACTCAGTCGGACGTAATGTAAACCGTTTATTTGGTACTGATTTAATCAAAGCAGGAACAGGTTACATTAAATTAGCAGAGCATAATATGCCTAATGGTTTACAGAATGATAAACAAATCATGTTTCAAATCAATTATGTATTCGGAGAGGAAGGCGATTCAGCCCTACCAGGTATTAGTGGCAAACGTAAACTAGGTCAAACCTATTCATTTGAGCACTCAAATGATCCTGTAAGTTACGGCATTGTGGGTGTGACTCTGGGTGCAGGTTATATCAATTTTGATGGTGAAAAAGGTTTTAAAAATCAATCGATAGGGCAAGTATCTTTAGGTTTATATTTCAGCCCCCGTTTTTCAGCCCGTTTGAATTACTCATCAACAGAGCTTGAAAGTATTGTTAGTCAATCTTTCACACATTACGAAACATTCAGTGTTGATGGGCAATATTACTTTAATGCGGAATCAGATTTACGCCCATATATCACCGCGGGCATTGGTGAAGAAATTTTAGAAGAGGATAAAGATCAATATAGCTTTCAGATTAATGCAGGTATTGGGCTACACTACCGTTTAAATGCAAACTGGGCACTACAAGCAGAAGCCGTTAATTACTACACTACGAGTGAACATAGTAACGACCAGCAAATGATAGGAAAATTGATTTACCGCTTTGGCAAAGGCGATGAACGTTAAATACAAAAGTAAGCCTTTCATAAAGTAAATCAAAAAGCCTGTTTTAACGCAGGCTTTTAATAATGGATTTAATCAAAATCCATATAATAATTAATGATACAAACATTAATACCAATCACATTTTCAGTTTTAGGTAGACTCACAAACACCAATCATCATAGTTAAGTGCTTAGTTCAGTACTTAGTTAAATGCATTCAGATAATAAAGATTGAAGGAAATATTATGTATAAATTTTTTGAACGTTTAGTGCCGGCATTAAACGACAAAGAACCCACTCAACCGCCAAAAACCTTAGTGGCTTTTTGTATGCACTACACACAAGGTTACAAAACGGCACTTGTTTTTATGACGCTACTCACAGCGGTATTGGCCATCTTAGAAGTCTCCTTATTTGGATTTATGGGAGAATTAGTTGACTGGTTAATTAGCAAAAACCCTGAAACTTTATTACAAGATGAAGGCACAACATTATGGGTAATGTCGCTAACTGTTTTAGTGTTAATTCCCCTACTGACTCTCTTACATTCTTTAATCGTTCATCAAGTCCTATTAGGTAACTACCCAATGTCTATACGTTGGTTTGCACACCGTTACTTATTAAAACAAAGTGTTTCTTTCTATCAGGATGATTTTGCAGGACGAATTGCCACTAAGGTTATGCAAACAGCGCTTGCCGTGCGTGAAACAGTGATGAAACTGTTAAACGTGATGGTTTATGTTTTAGTTTATTTCATTTCCATGGTTGTGATGGTTGCCCAAGCAGATTATCGCTTAGCTATTCCCATGTTGGTATGGGTACTTATCTACGGGTTGCTACAGTACTACTTTATTCCTCGATTAAGAAAAGTTGCCACTGAACAAGCTGATGCTCGCTCAACCATGACAGGACGAATAGTGGATAGTTATACCAACATTTCAACGGTTAAATTATTTGCACATACGGATTCAGAATCTGCTTACGCTAAACAAGGAATGCAAGGTTTTTTAGATACTGTTTATCGCCAAATGCGTTTAGCGACTGGTATTAATGTCAGCGTACAGGTTTCTAATTATGTACTTGCTTTTGCAATCTCTGCTCTATCGATATCGTTATGGATGCAAGGCGCGATTACTGTGGGAGCGATTGCAATCGCAGTCAGTTTATCATTGCGATTAAATGGTATGTCACAATGGATCATGTGGGAATTAAGCGCCCTATTTGAAAATATTGGAACAGTAACAGATGGCATGAGAACGTTAGCTAAACCCAATATTATCGAAGATAAAGCGGATGCCAAGCCTCTCGTTGTGACTGAAGGCAATATTTACTTTAAGCAAATGAGTTTTCATTATGGTGAAAGTAAAAGTGTGATTGAAAACTTTGATTTAAATATTAAAGCAGGTGAAAAAATTGGCTTAGTAGGACGTTCTGGCTCAGGGAAATCAACATTAGTAAATCTATTATTACGCTTTTATGATGTTGAAAAAGGGCAAATCATTATTGACGGACAAAACATCAAAGACGTACAACAAGAAAGTTTACGGTTACAAATAGGGATGGTGACGCAAGACACTTCGCTATTACACCGCTCTATTAGAGAAAACATTCTATACGGCCGCCCTGATGCAACAGAGGAACAATTAATCACAGCCACCAAACAAGCACAGGCTCATGAATTTATTGAAGGCTTAACCGACTCCACTGGCAATTCTGGATATGATGCTCAGGTGGGAGAAAGAGGCGTTAAACTATCAGGAGGCCAACGTCAACGTATCGCCATTTCTCGTGTGTTATTAAAGGATGCGCCAATATTAGTACTAGATGAAGCAACCTCTGCGTTAGACTCAGAGGTGGAAGCAGCTATTCAAGAAAGTTTATACGAATTGATGCAAGGTAAAACCGTCATTGCAATTGCACATCGACTATCTACTATTGCAGCGATGGATCGTTTAATCGTATTGGATAAGGGACAAATAATTGAGCAAGGGACACATGAAGCTCTAATCCAACTTGGAGGCGTGTATGCTCAATTATGGGC
>JAOFNL010000115.1 GCA_028041985.1 Psychromonas sp.
TAAACTTTCGAATAATTCTTGTGGATCTAAGTTTAATGTTTCAGCTGCAATATGGCTTATTTTCTCTAAAGCCCCTTTTTTACTGGTGCAGGGGACTTGACATAATACTGAGTCTTTATTTAATAACGTTGAAATTTTCATAATAATATTTAACTGTATTTAATGAAGGCGCGAGTTTAGCAGGTTACCACTAAATGGATACATATAATCTTTACTTTCTTAATTTGAGTCAATTTATTACAACAATTGTTTGCGTTGATTTGAAGGTGGAATGCCTAGTGATTCTCGGTATTTTGCAATAGTTCGTCGTGCCACTTGGATGCCTTTTTCCTCTAATAATTGCGTTATTTTATTATCACTTAAGGGTTTGGCGCTTGATTCAGCTGCAACCAATTTTTTAATTAAAGCGCGAATCGCTGTAGATGAGCATTCTCCACCGCTATCGGTTGCAACGTGGCTTGAGAAGAAAAATTTTAGCTCATAAATCCCTCGAGGCGTATGCATAAATTTTTGCGTCGTGACCCGTGAGATGGTGGATTCATGCATTTCAACTTCAAATGCAACATCATTTAAAACCATTGGTTTCATTGCTTCATCACCATACTCAAAAAAAGCTTGCTGCTGCTGAACAATGCAGTTTGATACTTTTAATAAAGTTTCATTTCGGCTTTCTAAGCTTTTAATGAACCACTTAGCTTCCTGTAAATGGCCTTTAATGAACTGTGAGTCTGTTTTACTGATTGCTCCCTTACAAAGGGATGCATATTGTTGATTTATTGACAAATTTGGATCGCAATCTTGATTCAAAGAGACACGCCATTGGCCATTAATTTTTTTAACGTAAACATCAGGCACAATGTATTGTGCTTCACTTGTTTCTATTCCGTTACCTGGTCGAGGCTCTAAACTCTGAATTAAACGCATTATTTCAGCAAGTTGTGCCTCTTTAAATTTACTTTTTCTAGCAAGCGTTCGGTAATCTCTGTTACCTAATAAATCCATGTAGTCTTCAAGAACTAAAATTGCTTCATTGCGCCACGGGGTAGATACAGGCATTTGGCGAAGTTGGATTTGTAAACATTCTTGCGTAGAACGAGCTGCTACACCTAAAGGATCAAAGTGTTGGATGCGTTTTAATACCACTTCAACTTCATCTAGCTCTAAGTCTTCCAAGTCATCTTTTAAACTATCTAGGATGCTTTCACAATCAGTTGTTAGGTAACCTGAGTCATCGATAGAATCGATAATCGCCATCGCAATAACTTGATCTGTTTCAGTAAAAGGAGTTAGTTGCATTTGCCACAATAGGTGGTCTTGTAGGGAAGTTGATGATTCCCCCTGGTAAACCGTATCTTCACCTTCATATGCCACAGCATTTGAAGTGCTCGTTGTGATTGGAGTAGATGTGTAAGATTCTTCCCACTCTTTTTCTGCTGGTAAATCATCAGAAAACTCTTGTTGAGATATCGCCTCAGAGGTATCAAGTTGGCTACTATCTGTTTCAGTAATAGTATCTTCTGTACTGGTTTGGTCATCCTGCTCTAAAAGTGGGTTTGAATCCAAAGCATTTTGAATCTCCTGTTGGAGATCCAGTGTTGATAATTGCAATAATTTTATTGCTTGTTGTAATTGAGGGGTCATTGCTAATTGCTGACCCATTTTCAATTGTAAACCTTGTTTCATCAAAACATTTATTCCTAATAGGAGCCTTTAATATCTTAAACAACTATACCTTAAAGTTTAAATTCTTCACCTAGATAAACACGTTTTACATGCTCATTTGATAATATTTCATCTTGTGTTCCTACGGCGATGATCTCACCATGACTTACTATATAAGAATGCTCACAAACATCTAGTGTTTCTCGTACATTATGATCTGTGATTAATACACCTAAGCCCCGATCTCGCAGCTGCTGGATAATATTTTTGATATCTATAACCGAAATAGGGTCAACACCAGCAAAAGGTTCATCAAGTAAAATGAATTTTGGTTCAGTCGCTAAAGCACGTGCAATCTCTACGCGTCTTCGCTCTCCACCTGATAAACTCATGCCTTTACTATTACGAATATGAGTTATATGAAACTCTTCTAACAGTGTATTTAGTTTTTCGTCTCGTTGTTGTTGAGTCAGTTCTTTTCGTGTTTGTAAAATCCCCATGATATTTTCAGTCACACTTAAGCGACGAAAAATAGAAGCTTCCTGTGGCAAATACCCAATTCCTTTTTGTGCGCGAATATGCATTGGGTAACTTGATATATCTTCATCATCAATGACTATACTACCTTCATCTTGCTTAACTAGGCCAACAACCATATAAAAAGAAGTTGTTTTACCGGCACCATTCGGGCCGAGTAGGCCTACTATTTCGCCTGTTTTAACAGTTAAACCTACGCCATTAACTACTGTGCGACCTTTATAACTTTTAACCAATCCTGTTGCGCGTAATTCAGCCATCTTTATTAATTTCCTGCTGATGTTTCTGAAGGAGGAGTTACGGTCTGACCTGCAGAGCTACTCGCTTCTTCTGTGACTTTATTTTTTTGAAATTGAGCAGGTAAAAATACGGTTTTAACGCGCTCTTGTTTGTTTTGATCGGTTGTTACGCTAAGTTCTTGACTACCTAAAAAGTAAATTATCTCAGAACCATTTATTTGGCTATCGAGTTGTTTTACTTGTGCATTTTTGGTTAATGTTATTTTACCCGCCGCAACATCATAAGTCACTGTATTAGCTTCTGCATGAAGAGGTTTTCCATCATTCTGTGTTTGATAAAAGGTCGCAACATTACCTTCTGCTATCATTATTTCTTGATTAGATTCATTACCACGAATAACCGTTAATTTATCTGCTGTTATTTTAATCGAACCCTGTGTAAGTAAAACTTCATCTATAAAAGTGATTGTGTTTGTTTTCATTTTTGCATTTTGTTTGACTGAAGACACGTGTATAGGCTGATCAAAATCAGACTCTAATGCTAAACCATTTGTACTTAATAAAGATAAAGTGAGTAGGGTCGCTAATTTATTTAGGTTCATTAAAGTATATCGCTTCTATATTTGAATTAAGTGTCATTTCTTTGGTTATCATCGACGCCCACATTCCAACGCCTTCTTGGCGTATTTGCGGTCCTGTCCAAATAACTTTTTCTTCACTGCTCATTTCTTTACTATCAAGTATTAACATCGCTTTTTCTGTGTACATAGTTTGTACTACTTGATCTTTACTTAAATTATTGATTAATACATTACCTGCAAGCAATAATTTTTTTTGTTCTTTTAGCGTGCCAGTTTCACTGGTTAATTGCCAAATGCTTATCGTTTTAGTTGTCTCATCTTTGATATAGATAAGTATTTTAGGCTGTTCAAATAATGTTAAATCATCTTCTGGATAGTTAGTTACTTTCTTGGCTGAAATGCGATAATCATTAAACCCAAATTCATCATAATGATTGCTCAATACCTCATTTGCGATATAGCTAGGGTGATGATCTGGTAATGCAGGTACTTGGTTTTCTGGCTTTACGTAAAGCCACAGTAAAAATCCGATCAATAAAGCGAGAAAAGGAATACTTTGACGTTTATTCATTTATTCGCTTTTACCTTGCGTGATAGTCAGTTGGTTATGGCATTGTAAAAAAAGGTCGCAGACTTCTCGCACTGCACCAAACCCACCTTTCACAGTGGTAATTAAATCTGCTTGTTGACTCACAATCGGATGTGCATCATTCACTGCTATACCTAACCCTGCCATTTTCATTACTGGAAGGTCTACTACATCATCACCGATATAAGCGGTTTCTTCAGGAAATAGGTTTAATTGCTGTAATAAAGATTGATAAACCGTTAATTTATCTTCTTTACCTTGAAAAATATGTTGTACACCTAATGCTGACATTCTATTTTGAACGATATTTGATTGGCGACCTGTAATAATCGCTACGTCGATGCCGAGCTGCATTATTGCTTTCAAACCGAATCCATCTTTTGTGTGGAAGGCTTTCAGTTCTTCACCATCATTACCCAAATAAATTCTTCCATCTGAAAATACGCCATCTACATCGCATACAAACAATTTTATTTTTTGTGCTCGTTCAAAAACGTCGAGGCTAATTTTCCCGTATGGTGTTTCAATCATTTACCGGCTCTTTTTGACATAAATCGTTGATGGTAAAAATATCAAAATGCGCCCCCGAAGGCGAGCATTGTTTATTTGAAAACTTAAAGTGTAATTATAACAAAACTACTCATTATTAAATAGGTTTAACAATAACAATGCTATTAATACCTAAAATTATCGGGGGTAATATTATGAGTATGGGGACAAAAGAATTTAAGTACATTGAAAAGTCTCCTTTTTAATTGCTTAGGATAGAAATATTATTAAAAAAGAGACTGGAAGTAGTACATCTTCTCTGTTCTGTTAATTGGAATCTGTAAATAATCACAATACTAGATAATAAAAATGCTAAGGATAAGGAAATTATCAGTATTCCTGTTAGAATGCGCATCAATTATAGATAAATATTACAACTTAACTTGTATCCACCTCATATAGATTATCGTCATTCTGCCATTTCTACCGTGATTTGCTAGCTAAAGATTAATCATTATGCGGTTGCTGATAGGCTTAATAGAAAAGATGTAGATATAGTTTGGAACTGAATATATTGTTTTAACGTCTATATAAATATGATTTAAGAACTGCTGTAAAGTTTTATGGCAGCAAAATGATAAGTTCTTAATTGAACTTCATTGTGTAAAAACCTTTTTGAAAAAATAGTGGCTTATTATGAATATTGAAATAATTAAAGAAAAATTAGAGCAAGCCTTAACCTTAGATGTTTGTATTGTTAAAGGTGAAAGTGGAACATTTCAAGTTATTGCTGTTAGCGATATGTTTATTGATATGAGCCGTATTAAAAAGCAGCAAGCTATTTATGCTCCTTTAGCTGACGATATAGCATCTAATGCAATTCATGCTTTAACGATAAAAGCATTAACGCCAGATGAGTGGCAAAAACAAAAACATTTTATTTAGTGAGTTAATAGGAATTTTCATGGGTCAATTTATTATTCAAGGTGGTTGCCAATTAAATGGTGAGGTCACTATTTCTGGGGCTAAGAATGCCGCATTACCAATCCTATTTGCTACGTTATTATCAGAAGGTGATATCAATCTAAGTAATGTGCCGTTATTAAAAGATATATCTACTACCCTTGAGTTATTACAAGAGTTGGGTGCTACAGCAACTCAAGATGATCACTTGGTACATATTAATGCTAAAGGTGTAAAAAACTACACGGCTTCTTATGAATTAGTCAGAAGTATGCGTGCCTCTATTTTAGCTTTAGGACCTTTAGTTGCTCGTTTTGGTGAAGCTGATATTTCTCTTCCTGGTGGTTGTGCTATCGGTGCTCGTCCTGTGAATTTACATATTCAAGGTTTAGAGCAAATGGGCGCAACTATTAAAGTAGAAGATGGCTTTATTAAAGCACGTGTAGATGGCCGTCTTAAAGGTTGTCATCTATATATGGATCTAGTGAGTGTGACTGGAACGGGTAATTTGATGATGGCTGCCGTCTTAGCTGAAGGCATTACTACTATCGAAAATGCTGCCAAAGAGCCTGAAATTGTTGACCTTGCTAACTTTATTAATGGCATGGGCGGTAAAATATCAGGTGCTGGTACAGATACTATTATCATTGAAGGTGTTGAAAAATTAGGTGATTGTACTTATCAAATTCAACCCGACCGTATTGAAACTGGTACTTTTTTAGTTGCTGGTGTGGTGAGTGGTGGTAAGGTTCGCTGTGTTAAAACAGATCCTAGCCTATTAACCGCAGTACTCTCTAAGTTAGAAGAAGCTGGTGCATTAGTCACAACAGGCGATGATTGGATAGAAGTTGATATGACAGGGCGTACTTTAAAATCTGTTAATATTACGACTGCACCTCATCCTGCTTTCCCTACTGATATGCAAGCACAATTTACGGTACTTAATACAGTGGCTCCTGGCACGGGACGTATCAAAGAAAATATCTTTGAAAACCGTTTCATGCATGTACCCGAGTTAATTCGTATGGGTGCTAAGATTGAATTAGAAGGTAATTTAGCGATTTGTAGCGATAGTGATAAATTAAGTGGTGCAAAGGTGATGGCTACAGATTTACGTGCTTCGGCAAGTTTAGTTATCGCAGGTTTGATTGCACAGGGTGAAACGATTGTGGATGAGATTTACCATATAGATCGTGGATATGAAGCGATCGAAAATAAGTTGATACCTCTAGGTGCAAAAATGCAACGTGTAGAGTCTTAGGCTATCGTTAGTTAATTTCATCATTCGAATTAATAAAAAAGAAAGCA
>JAOFNL010000116.1 GCA_028041985.1 Psychromonas sp.
TTCCTTCAGCCATTTATCTAAAACTCCGTGAGTTTAGTCTAGGCATGTCTACTTAATCTATTTGATTCTGATACTTTTAAATTAATTGTCATTTATTGATCAAGGTGACGTGAAAAGGTAAATCCATATAAATAAAGTGGTTTTGGTGTTTGTTATGCAATTAAGGCTTTAAATATTGATTACTTTATATCTATTCATTGACATCAAATAAGGTCTATTTCTTTCATACCAGAAAATATCTTGTTGTAGATCACGTTGGCGTTGATTTCTTGCTTGTTTTATAAGCCATTAGTTCAGATCTCGTCTTTTGTGTGATATAGATCGCGTATCTTTTTTGTGTTACACACTGAAGAGGCGTCAGGTACAATTTTTTAATTGTTGCTAATCACAAATAAAAGAGCATTAGTATGAATATAGATATCGTTGTTGTTCTGGTTTATTTCGCATTCTTAATTGCGATAGGCTGGATGTTCCGTTCATTTAGTACATCAACAAGTGATTATTTTCGTGGTGGCGGTAAAATGCTTTGGTGGATGGTGGGTGCAACGGCATTTATGACTCAATTCTCTGCGTGGACCTTTACTGGTGCTGCAGGTAAAGCGTTTACAGATGGTTTTGCTGTTGTAATCTTATTTTTAGCTAATGCCTTTGGTTATTTCCTCAATTGGGCTTATTTCGCGCCTAAATTTAGACAGCTTCGTGTAGTAACCGCAATAGAGGCAATACAGAAAAGATTTGGTCGAACTTCTGAGCAGTTTTTTACTTGGGGTAGTATGCCAGATAGTACTATCTCTGCTGGGGTTTGGTTAAATGGTCTTGCAATTTTTGTTGCTGCAGTATTTAACATTCCAATGGAAACAACCATTATTGCTACAGGAATAGTTATTCTTATTATGTCTGTTACTGGGGGATCTTGGGCTGTAGTTGCTTCAGATTTCGTTCAAATGCTTGTTATTATGGCAGTGACTATTACCTGTGCAATCGCGGCTTATTATCATGGTGGCGGTTTAACCAATATCGTTGATAACTTCCACGGTAATTTTATGGTGGGTAGCGACCTTAATTACATGAGTATTTTTGTTCTCTGGATTGTGTTCATCTTTGTAAAACAGTTTGGTGTAATGAATAACAGTCTGAATGCCTATCGTTATTTATGTGCAAAAGACAGTGAGAATGCAAGTAAAGCAGCCGGTCTTGCTTGTATTTTAATGATAGTTGGTCCTGTTATTTGGTTTTTACCTCCTTGGTATGTGAATGCATTTATGCCAGATTTTGCTCTTGCATATACATCAATGGGTGATAAAGCCGGCGACGCAGCATATCTAGCCTTTGTGCAAGAGGTAATGCCTGCTGGAATGGTTGGTTTGTTAATGGCGGCGATGTTTGCTGCAACGATGTCTTCTATGGATTCCGGCTTAAATCGAAATGCGGGTATTTTTATTCGTAACTTCTATTTGCCTGTTATACGTAAAGAAAAGGCAAGTGAAAAAGAATTGATGTTTGCAAGCCGAGTTGCCACTGTTGCAATGGGGGGGATCATTATTTCAATTGGACTGTTTATTAACTCATTAAAAGGGTTAAGTTTATTTGATATAGTGCTTAACATTGGTGCATTAATTGGTTTCCCTATGTTGATCCCTGTACTACTCGGTATGTGGGTACGTACTACAGGATCAAACTTTTTGATTTCAAACTTTTCAGGCATGTTCTTTTTATTTTTATCAGTAGTATAAAAATGACCAGTGCCAGCGCTTGAATTTAAACGAATTTTATCACGCATTTTTTAAGCTCCTTAAACTTTAACGCCATTAGCACGGATGTCAGTTAAAACTGCATCAATACCTTTTTTGTCGATGATACGCATACCTTTAGTAGTTAAGCGTAATTTAACAAAACGGTTCTCACTCTCAACCCAAAAACGGTGTGTTTGTAGGTTAGGTAAGAAACGACGTCGTGTACGGTTCTTTGCGTGTGATACATTGTTACCAACAGCTGGACGCTTGCCTGTAACTTGACATACTCTAGACATGTCGAAATTCTCCAAAAATATTAGTTTTACTCGAGCAAAATAGTCGAACACCTTTTTTAGCCGTCGCCAAAGGCGTCGAGGGCGCATTTTATACATGATTGAGATTAAAAGATCAACAATAGTAGTAATAAATGCCTTAAATCCACCCTTTTTCTGCAAATGAGGTGTATTTTCCATCACCAATGATGAAATGGTCCAATATTTTAACATCAATTAATTGCAGTGTATTCACTAGTTTTTCGGTTATATTTCGGTCAGATTCACTTGCCGTTGGATCGCCTGATGGATGATTGTGAACGAGGATAATGGCAGCTGCATTTTCTTGTAATATTTTTTGTACAATAACTCTTGGATGAACACTGGCACTATTTATTGTGCCAAAGAAAAATTCGTGAAAACGGATCACGCGATGTTGACTGTCCAATAATAGTGCTGCAAATACTTCATAAGGATAATCCCGCATTTTAGCGGATAAAAATTGTTGGGTTTGTGAAGCGCTTGTAAGAGGCTCTCCTTTCACCAATGATTCTTGTAAATAACGGCGAGACATTTCTAGTACAGCTTGAAGTTGTATATACTTAGCTTGACCTAATCCTCTATGTAAACAAAAATCAGCTTCACTTGCTGAAAACAAAGCGCGAAGAGAGCCAAACTCCGTTAACAATTGACGTGATAAGGTAACAACGTCGGTCCCTTGGCAGCCTGTACGTAAGAAAATAGCAAGTAATTCACTATCCGTTAAACTATTAGAACCTTACCTAATAAGCTTCTCTCTAGGTCTTTCTTGTTCTGGCCATTGCTTTATTGAAGTCAACGTTTAATACCTCCACTAAGAGTAGAGCCTTAAATCTAGTTGATCTTGTGACATATTGCCTATAGATTTTGTGTTATCGTAATGTCTTATTTTTTTATGAACTTTGTTGAGAAAATTATGTCGCCAGAATTGCCCTTACAAGGGAAAAAAATATTGTTAGGTGTTTGTGGTGGTATTGCCGCCTATAAAAGCGCTGAATTAACTCGTCGTTTAATAGATAAAGGTGCTGATGTTCGTATAGTGATGACAGCCTCAGCTAAAGAGTTCATTACCCCGCTTACCATGCAAGCGGTCTCAGGACATGCCGTTTATGATAGCTTGCTTGACCCGCAAGCTGAGTTAGGAATGGGGCATATTGAATTAGCAAAGTGGGCCGATTTGATTTTAATTGCACCTGCTACAGCTAATGCTATTGCTCGATTGCGTGCAGGTATGGCGGATGAACTATTGACGACATTATGTTTAGCAAGTGCTTCTCCTATTGCCATTGCACCTGCTATGAATCAACAAATGTATCTAGCGCCTGTTACTCAAGAAAACATAAACGCCTTAAAAGAGCGCGGCATATTTGTTTGGGGTCCCGCTCAGGGCATGCAAGCGTGTGGAGATGTTGGACCAGGTCGATTACTTGAAGTGCCCGATTTAGTTCAATTAAGTTGTGATTTTTTTGCTCCTGTCGAGCAATCTTTAATGGGGGTGAATGTTGTTATTACTGCAGGCCCTACTCAAGAAGCCATCGACCCTGTGCGTTATATTAGTAATCATAGTTCAGGGAAAATGGGATTTTCATTAGCAGAAGCGGCATTAGTTATGGGAGCTAATGTAACTGTCATCGCAGGGCCTGTTCATTTGACTTTGCCTGCTGAGATAAAGCGTATTGATATAAAAAGTGCCGTTGAAATGCATCAGGCCTCACTTGCTGCTGTAGCTGAATCCGATGTTTTTATTGCTTGTGCTGCTGTTGCTGATTTCCGTACTGCTCAAGTACACAATGAAAAAATGAAAAAACAGGAAAATAGCGATTCAATGACATTAACTTTAGTCAAAAATCCAGATATTATTGCTGATGTTGCAAGCTCTATCAATAGACCATTTTGTGTTGGATTTGCAGCAGAAACCAATAACCTAGAAGCTTACGCATTAGATAAGTTAACTCGTAAAAACTTAGATTTGATTGCCGCGAATGATGTTTCAGTGAATGACCAAGGTTTTAATAGTGATAATAATGCATTAACTGTTTTTTCTAAAAATCAGCGGTTTGATATTGCATTAAATACTAAAAAAGAAGTTTCTATGCAATTGCTTAAATTAATTGCTCAGGAATTTAAAGAATATTCAAAGGATCATTCTAATGAAACAAATAGAACTTAAAATTCTTGATTCAAGAATAGGTAAGGAGTTTCCTTTACCTGAATACGCAACAGTAGGCTCTGCTGGATTAGACTTAAGAGCCTGTATCGACAATCAATTAATTCTTGCTCCTGGAGAAACACAATTAATCCCTACTGGAATTGCAATCCATATTGCAGATCCTAATTTAGCGGCAACAATTTTACCTCGCAGCGGTTTAGGTCATAAACATGGTATCGTCTTAGGAAACCTAGTGGGTTTGATCGATTCTGATTATCAAGGGCCGTTGATGATTTCTTGTTGGAATAGAAGCAATGAATCATTTACGTTAACTGCTGGTGACCGATTAGCACAATTGGTTTTTTTACCTGTAATACAAGCCTCGTTTCAGGTTGTTGATAGTTTTCAGCAAACGGATCGTGGTGAAGGTGGTTTTGGGCATTCAGGAAAACATTAAGAACAAAGGAAGTTATTTAAATGGTTGAACAAAACAATAAAAAGAAAGTAAATCGTAAAGATGATATTTTAAGTGCTTTGGCAATTATGCTAGAAGGAAAACCAGGGCAACGTATTACTACCGCTAAACTCGCGGCTGAAGTTGGCGTTTCTGAAGCTGCTTTATATCGTCATTTTCCAAGTAAAGCCCGTATGTTTGAAGGGTTGATTGATTTCATCGAAACCGCTATCTTTAGCCACATAAATATCATCAAAGAGCAAAAAAAAGATACTTTTGTTCGAGTTGAGCATATTATGCATTTTTTATTAGGTTTCTCTGAACAGAATCCTGGTATTACACGCATTTTAAGTGGTGATGCTTTATTGGGAGAAAATGAACGATTACAACTTCGTATTGAACATATTTTTTCTAAATTGGAAACGCAGCTTAAGCAGATATTGCGCGAGCGTCCAACATCAGACGGTCAAAAGTTTGATATGGATGAAGCGGTATTAGCTAATTTATTATTAGCTTATGTCGAAGGACGAATGAATCAATTTGTAAGGACACAGTTTAAACAAAAACCAACCCAGAGTTTTAAAAGCCAATGGCCATTTTTTTACAAACAACTAATACAAAGTTAATTTATTAAAGGAGTTACAAATGTCAGAGAACGGAACTGTTTCAACAGTGGGTGATGCACTGGTTGAAAATATAGAAGAAAACATAGATGTTGTGACGAATAGTGTGGAGTGGGTAAATGATAATCAAGATCTGATTATCGGTTATGGTATGAATATACTTTTTGCTATTGGAACGCTAATAGTAGGGATGATGTTAGCTAAATTCTTTGCTGGTGGACTTCGCAAGGTTTTATTAAAACGCGAATTAGATATCACTATTGTTGATTTTATTTCACACATGGTTCGCTATGTGATTATTGCGTTTGTAATTATCGCTGCATTAAGTCGAATTGGTATTGAGACAACTTCGTTTGTTGCGATTATCGGTGCCGCAGGTTTAGCCATTGGTTTAGCACTTCAAGGCTCTTTGTCTAATTTTGCATCGGGCGTATTAATTGTTGCTTTACGTCCTTTCAAAGCAGGTGAGTATATTGAAGCGGCAGGTACTGCTGGTGTTGTTGAATCAGTACAAATATTCTCAACGACATTATGTACACCTGATAATAAATTGGTTGTTGTACCTAACTCTGGGATTTTAGGTGGTAATATAGTTAACTACTCACGTAAACCTCAACGTCGTATCGATCTACTAATCGGTGTTAGCTATAGCGCTGATTTGGCTAAAACTAAAGCTGTTTTAGAAGCTGTTTTAAAAGCAAATTCAAAAGTGTTGGCTGCTCCTGCATCGCAAGTTGCTGTTGCTGAATTAGGCGATTCTAGTGTAAATTTAGTGGTTCGTCCTTGGGTTGATGGTTCAGAATACTGGCCTGTTCGTTTTGAATTAATGGAAGAAATTAAGAATGCCTTAGATGAAGCTGGCATTGAAATTCCATTCCCGCAAATGGATGTGCATATGGACAAATAGTCTTTGACTGTTTTTCTACAATAAAGGGTTTCATTGTTAATGCCGCTCACTTTTATGTGATCGGCATTTTTACTTTAAGCTTGTCTAATACCAATCACGTTAATTAACAGATCTATTTTACTTGTTAAAACAACTT
>JAOFNL010000117.1 GCA_028041985.1 Psychromonas sp.
TTTAAAAGTCATCATAGCCTGTATGTTGGTTTTTCAAGTAATAGAAAGTCGCTTGGACATAGTCACTGCCTGATCCCGTATTATTCTGATTATAAACACCCGCTTTAAAGTACATGTATTGGTCTTCATCATCAAAACCACTTGCCGACATATCAACCGTTCTCACGATGTCATCTTTATAATCACGTTTAATCGTTACGATCAATAAGTTACCCTGAACTGTAATTTTGTAATAAAATTTTTCGTCAAGTTCGATACCATCACTTGGTTGTGAAGCACTGCTACTTGAGCTACCTAATAAAGTGATCCATTTTTCAGAGCCTGTGATTGGCTCGTGTGCAAAGTAGAGTGAACCTTTAGTATGCCCTTTTAATAAACGGTAATATAAACGTAAAGGCTCATCATCATTGGCATGAATTTGACCGATGATAACGCGACCAATTTGATCGGTAGTGCCAGTAGTTGTTACGTGGTTAACCGCAACGGTTGCTTCTAAAATACCATCGACACCTGCTGCATCATCTTGAGCACTTTGTGGTGCAGATGAAAATACCCAGTTATTGTCCATGTTACTGGCTGATGTACTACTGCCTCGACTTAACATGCCACGAAGTTCTGTACGTGTATAACTGGTATTAGTGGATGTTTTAGCGCCATCAATAGGGCAGATAAATACCATGCCACCATCATCACTGTTGGTATAAAAGTAGTCTGAGTTTTCATAACCACCATCAAGATTTTTCGCTGAAATAGAGGTTGCTGTACCGTTACCTTTATCAACAGGAATACTCAAATACCAATCTAATAAGTCGAAGTTATCTGACGGTGCAACCGAGGCATTTAAATCTGCAACCGGTATGTTGGTGTTATAAGTGAGCGTTTCAAATTGAACCATGCTAGTGCCATTGGCGTATTGGTTAACAACACCGGCTCTAAAGTAGTTGTCGATTGATGGCCAATAACTGGTGCTTTCATTGACTGCTGTCTCACCATTAACATTAATAGTGAGTAGGTTGTCTTCTACTAATATTTCAAATTTAGTTGTGCTGGCTGCGTTATAGTTTGCTAAATAGGTATATTCGAAACAGCTTGCATCTGTGTCATCAGTATCACAGCTACCTGTATTGATAACTGCCCAATAGCTATTACTGTATTCATCGCGTGTTGCAGAATCCCAGATAACACGCACTAAAGGTGCATAACCTTCATCATTATCTATTTGTAATAACGTCATTTCAACATCGTTACTACTGTCTAATGAATCCGTAACGCTTGTAGGGAGTGCTTTAGCAACTAAGCGATAGAAATCGCTATCGCTTGTTTTAAAGTTGGTCGTAAAACGTAACTCTGAACGGTTATCTTCGCCACTCATTTCAAAAGTCAGCCAATTTGATGTACCTGTAATAGCAAAGTAATCATTTGAAAAATCGGCAAAGTCACCTGCATATTTTATCGTTGTTGCATCAGAGTTACCCGACGTTGGATCGCTTTGCTCCAAATTAGCAGCATCTAACGCATCTTGATATTTTGGGTAATCATAAGGGAACTCACCAAAATATTGATTTTCGTTATAGCTTGAGCTGCCACCACCACTACCACCACATGCGGTTAACGATAAAGATAATAGGAGTAAACTAGGGATGTTTTTTTTCATGGCATTCTCAGGAGGTGTTGATTAAATAAGGGATAGTTTAATTTAACAAGTTAAAATACAGAATAAAAAATAAATAAATTAATGTGATGTTGTTAGAAGTATCTATTTTTTTTAGGTCATTAGAAATAAAAAACCGCTCATAGAATGAGCGGTTTTAAAAGTATGTTATTTAGTACTTAAGTTAGTGTACGTTTATAATTCTACTTCTTGTACAGTTACTTCATTTGAGTTGCTATCAAAAACACCTGTTCCATCAAGGTCATCATCAACACTATACCCATTTTCAAAATCTTCAGAATATAATGAAGCTGAGTCACCGTCTAAAATCTCAATGTTATCAACATTCATTTCATATGTAGCAACATCGCTACTCGTACCGATTTTAAATGCCACGAGTGTAATTGGTGATGTCGCTATTTTTTCACGGCTAACGTAAGGACCATTAAACGTTGTGCCGCCATCAATTGAGAATGACCATGTATCATCAGCTGCCCATGTCACAACAAATTCAATAGCTTCACCATCAGTCCAAGTCAGGCCATCAATAGTACTTTGGGAGCCTAGGTCATCACGATATTTTACTTCGCCGCCAGAGAAGATGATATCACCATGTAAGTTAGTAGAGCTTGTACCTGAACCATATAAAGATACATAACCTGTATTGGTTGTACTGTATGTTACAGTATCTGCCGTAGAATCAGCATCTGCTTGCATCATAATCGTTGCACTAATTTGACCTGCTTCAAGGCTATCAACCCCTGCTGAATCTGCAAATTTAATACGTAATTCACCGTCAGCTGAACCATTAGCATTAGTATCAAGAAGTTGTGCAACAAGGTTGCCAACTTCACCTACAGGTGTATTTGCTGCTTCAATTAATGCTTCAACTGCGGCATCAACTTCTGCTTGAGACATATTACCAACAATAATACCGTCAATATCGTCTTGTGATACACCAGCATCGGTTAGCGCTGTGGTTTGTGCGTCAGTTAACTCAGCTACATATCCACCAACGGCTTCTGCTGCTGCAATTAAAGCTGCAACTGCGGCATCTACTTCGTCTTGAGTCATGTTGCCATTAATAATACCTGAGGTATCAACAACACCCGCATCACTTAGAGCAGTAACTTGTGCTGCTGTTAGTTCAGTGATGTATTCTACACCTTCTGTAAGCACTTCAGCACCACGAGATGAGTTGTATAAAGTTAAATCAGCAAAATCTTCATCGCTAAATAATACCGTTGTTAAGTCTGCGCCGTATACCATGAAATTATCGATAGCGATTGGTTCAGAAGTTGTTGTTACGTTGCTAGAATCACCAACTTGGAATCCAACTTTAGTAACTGCATCTGTGTCCCCGTCTTGGTAATCAAGTGTATCGCTTGAAAGTTCGTTCCCGTCTAAATCAGAGATGACTACGTCAACAGTTGAACCATTCCATTCTAATGAAATATTAACCCATGTAAGAGTATCAAGAGTTAAATCAGTTAACACATCTCCGTTTGTAGTACCACGAGATTTAATGATACTTGTATCTGCCGGTGCTTCTGTTCCGAATGCTGCTATATCTGAACCACCAATTTTAAGATCAAGTGGGCTTGTCTTTACTGAACCGCTTGCGTCAAATAATGTGATGTAACTTAATTTTTCATCAGAAGAATCAACTTTAATTTTTGCTGTTAATTTACCTGCCGTTTGAGCTGCAGGAAGAGTATAAAGTAATTGCGCATTTGCACTAGTTGAATCGTCGGTTAATACAACATATTTATTTGCACCTACGTTTGCGATAGCTGCATCGATAGCTGCTTGTAGTTCTGCATCAGTAACACCTGCGACTATTGTTGTTAAATCTGCTGCAGTTAATCCTGCAGCTTCTAATTCTGCGATTTGTTCTGCTGATAATAATGCAGTGACTTCAGTGCTATCTAAATAATCAACTACACTTTTAACTGAATCAGAACCACTGCCACAACCAAATAATAATGTTGCGCTTAATACTGCTGCTGCGATTTTTGTTTTCTTGAAATTCATAATCTTTCCCTTTTGAGTTACGTTCATATGTTGTCCCTTTCATTTAAATAATCGTAAGTTTTATAATGTCTACTTACGTTTATTTTTATCCATTGTTAGGTATTGCTAATTTCTCGTCAAACGTTCCTGTTGAATAAATCGATCTCGCTCACGTTCGTGTTTTTAGAAGCTATAAAGGTCGATCAAGCTATCATTTTTCGGCTGCTTCAAGCCGCTCTGGCTTGTTTTTTGCGCACTTCAGTTTGTTATTGAAGAGAGTCGTCGTGCTAATTAAAAGATTTTTAGGGGAGGGGATGTCGATGATCTATTTACTGTAATTGCTATTAGCTTGGACTCCAAATTAAGGCGGAACATGATGACAATGGCTAGTCCTTAACGAAGGTTGCAATGCAGAGTGGTTTTTCAAGCTAACGACTGAGAAGGCAAGCGGTGAATTTTGCACTTTGAATGGTAACGGGTATATAAGGATGCATTTTTTGAAAAGTTAGTAGAGGTGGCAGCATGACGAACAGATTTTACACTGATTTATATAGTGAGATAACTGCATTAACAGTGTCATGCAGTTATCTTTTATCGCATCGTTAATAACATATTCTTATTAGCGCATAGTAACAAATTCTTCAGAGCCTGTCGGGTGAATCGCAACCACACTATCAAAATCTGCTTTTGTTGCCCCCATTTTCATTGCCACTGCAAAACCTTGGATCATTTCATCGACCGTAAAGCCAATACCATGTAATCCAACAACAACTTCGTTATCGCCTGCGCATACTAATTTCATTTTACAAGGCTGACGATGTTGAGTGACAGCAGTGTACATCGCAGTAAATCCTGATTGGTAAACTTTTACGTTTTTCTCGCCATATTGTGTCATCGCTTCTTGTTCTGTTAACCCAATTGTCCCAATAGGAGGATGGCTAAATACAACCGTTGGTATTAATGAGTAATCCATTTTTGCATCTGGCTTGTTATTAAATAGGCGCTCAGATAATTGACGACCAGCTTTAACTGCAACAGGAGTTAGTTCAACACCGCCTTCCATAATATCGCCAACACAGTAAATACCTGGAATATTCGTTTCTTGGTATGCGTCAACTTTAATATAACCTTGTTCATTTGTTTCTACACCTGTCGCGGCAAGGTTAATCGTATCAGTCGCAGGGTGACGCCCAATTGCCCATATTAATGTATCAACATTATGACTTTTGCCATTTTCAAGATGAAGAGTCAGGCTACCATCTGCTTCTTTAGTTACTTCTTTAGGTGTTGAATGTGTATGAAGTGTTGGGCCTTCTGCAGCCATGACTTCTACTAATGTTTCAACAATTAATGGATCAAAACTACGTAAAGGAGACTCTTTGCGTACAAATAGATGTGTCTCTGTTCCTAATGCGCTTAATACGCCTGCTATTTCAACGGCAATGTAGCCTGCTCCAACCACTGCAACTCGTTTTGGTTGCTCTATGATATCGAAGAAACCATTTGAATCGATACCCAATTCAGCACCCGGTATGTTAGGGATAGAAGGACGACCACCTGTTGCGATGGTGATATGCTTTGCGGTGATCTGTTTGCCATTTACTTCAACAGTATTTTTATCTACAAAGGTGGCAAAACCTTTAATAACGGTGACTTTGTTATTGCCTAATACACGGTCGTAAGATTCGTGAATACGTCCAATATATGCTTGGCGATTTTCAACCATCTTAGCCCAATTGAAACCTTTTACTTCAAGGTCAAAACCGTAATCTTCAGAATAAAGATTGATTGCTTCTGCTACTTGGGCTCCATGCCACATCACTTTTTTAGGCACGCAACCTACGTTAACGCAAGTACCACCTAAATCTTTTGCTTCTATTATTGCTACTTTTGCACCGTACATAGAAGCGCGGTTTGCAGAAGCAATACCGCCGCTGCCACCACCGATACAGATGTAATCAAAATCGAATTGTTTGTCGCTCATGGAGTACCTCATTTTATATTCTGATATTTATTGTCAGATAAGTTACAGCATTGTCTGAATAAACTATAGAGTTGGAGTGTATTTTTATCGCATAAAGTAAAATGGGCTCTAAGAGCCCATTGGAAATATTGATAAAACGGTTAAGCTGTTACTGTTTTATATGCCCAAGTTAACCAAGGCATTAATGCCTCAAGGTCACTTTGTTCAACTGTTGTTCCGCACCAAATACGTAAACCGCTAGGGGCATCTTTGTAGGCGCCGATATCAAATGCGACTTGGTTATCAGCTAATAGTTTAATAAATTGCTTAAGCTGATCGCTATTTAAATCAACAGATAAACAAACACTGGTATTAGAACGGATCGATTCTTTTTCTGCGAGGAAGTTGATCCACTCATTATTAGCCACATAGTCACTTAATACGGCTAAATTCGCTTGTGATTTTTGAATACTTGCTTCGACGCCGCCGATTGATTTTATCCAGTTAAGCGCATCTTGATAATCTGCAACACATAACATAGAAGGCGTGTTGATCGTTGCGCCAGTAAATATCCCGTCAATTAATTTACCACCAGAGGTTAATCGGAATATTTTTGGTAATGGCCAACTTGGTGTGTAACTTTCTAAACGAGCGACCGCGCGTGGACTTAAGATGA
>JAOFNL010000118.1 GCA_028041985.1 Psychromonas sp.
CTACAATTGGTATAACTCAAAAATATGATCATCAGTGAGTTGAATTTTTTGAACGTAAAGTGACGAACAATTTATGTCCGATATTAGTGATGATAAATAAAAGCGTACTGACACATACAATAGTAGGGCCGGTTGGTGTATCTAAAAAGTAGGATGCACTTAAACCAGATGAACCAGAAAATACCGCTATTATTGTAGCAATGATAACCATTGCTTCAGGTGTTTTACTATAAGTACGAGCAGTGGCGGCAGGAATAAGCAGCATTGCCCCTATTAATAGAGCACCCACCACTTTGATGGCAACAGCCACAACAATCGCAAGCGACAGCGTTAAAATAAACTGTTCTTTTTTCGGATTGAAGCCACTGGCTAAGGCTAAGTCTGGGTTTAAAGTAGATAATAATAAACCCGACCATCGCCAAGTGATCAGACCTAATACAACAACTGCACCACACCAGATAACAGTGATATCCATTGCGCCTACGGCAAGAATATCGCCAAATAAATAAGACATTAAGTCAATTCTTATTCCCGAGAGGAAAGATACCGCCACTAATCCGATAGCTAATGAAGAGTGTGCCATAACGCCAAGTAAGGTATCCATCGCGAACCCTTTATGGCTTAACCCCGAAATAGTAATTGCCATTAATAATGATACAAACAGGACACCTGTAAAAATGGGCATTGAAAGCGTTAATGATAGTGCAACACCAAGTACCGCGGCATGCGCTGTAGCATCACCAAAGTAAGCCATGCGTCTCCAAACAACAAAACAACCTAATGGAGCTGCTGCAATCGCAACTCCAATGCTAGCGAGCATTGCTCTAATAATAAAATCATCGAACATTGCAAACTGCTCCTTCGTGTTGGTGTTTATGGTGATTTTGATGCAAGTATAAAGCGGCTTCATCTTCTTTATGTAAGCCAAATAGAGCATGGTACTCAGGAGAGTCGACCACTTTTTCTGGTAACCCTTCACAGCAAATATGACCATTTAAACAAATAACGCGGTCTGTTTGACGCATAACTACATGTAATTCGTGGCTTATCATCATAATTGCGCAGCCTAATGTTTTTCTAATGTGGCTAATTTGTCGATAAAAGTCAGCAGAGCCTCGATGGTCTAAACCTTGCGTTGCTTCATCAAGTAATAAAATGTCTGGTGAACCCAGTAGTGCGCGTGCTAATAAGACTCGCTGAAATTGTCCGCCAGATAAATCCATTACCTGTTGTTGATCTAATCCTGCTACGCCTGCATGAGTTAATGCGTCTGCGATCGCTTGTTTGGATGCCCCTTTGGGTAAATTCATAAAGCGTTTTACGGTCATTGGAAAAGTACTATCGATGTAAAGTTTTTGTGGAACATAGCCTATTCGTAGATTTGCTTTTTTATCTAATGTGCCGTTACTTGGTTTTACCGCACCAATTAAAGTTTTAAATAAAGTGGTTTTACCTGAACCATTGGGGCCGATAACTGTCACTATTTCACCTGCTTCAATAGACAGATTAATGTTGCTTAAAATCTGACGTTTTCCTAGTGAAACTGAAAGCTTATTGCATTCAATTAACATAAAACTGTTTCCTAAATTATTTTTTAATAAAGCCATTATCTATTTGATGATTGCAGTGGGTCGTTATTTGAGGTTATGATACAACGTATCATTATCGTTTACTATATTGTGAATGATTATATACGATCCTATATAAATGAAAATGGAGTTATACATGCCTTATAAATTACTGGTCAGCACTATTTTTGGCTTGTGCTTATCTTTTACTGTTCAAGCTGCTGCTCCTAAAGTGGCAGTAGATATCGCACCACTGCATTCATTAGTTAGTCAAGTAATGGAAGGCGTTGGTACACCGACTTTAATTATTCCTGCAGAAGCTTCTCCGCATCAATATACTTTACGTCCTTCACAGGCTAGAGCGTTATCGAATGCTGATGTTGTATTTTGGATGGGCGAGAGTTACACACCTTGGCTTGAAAAGGCAATGGATAACGTAGCAACAGGCGCAGTTAAAGTCGAAATGTTAGAAGTGGATGGAACAACGATTTATTCGTTTCGTGAAGGCGTCACTTTTGAAGTACATGATCATGAAGAACATGCCGCACATGAAGGGCATGAAATAGAAGAGAGCCAAGCTGCTCATGAAGGACACGAACATAATGATGAACATGCCGCTCACGAAAACCATGAAGATCACGAAGAACATGCAGCCCATGAAGGTCATGAAGGTCATGAAGAACATGCTAGTCATGAAGGTCACGAAGAACATGCAGCTCATGAAGGTCATGAAGATCACGAAGAACATGCCGCTCATGAAGGTCATGATCATCATGGTGCAGATCCTCATGCATGGTTAGATCCTCAAAATGCTAAAGTCTGGATCGTTGCTATTCAAGAAACATTATCGAAGCAAGACCCAGCGAATAAAGCGGTTTATCAAAGTAATGCAAATAAAGCATTAGCTAAATTAGATACACTCATCGCATCAACTGACAAAAGTATTGATGCGCTAGGCAAAGTTAATTTTGTTGTCTTTCATGATGCTTACCAGTATTTTGAAAAACGATTTGATATTATAGCTTCGGGTTCAATTTCATTAAGTGATGCACAAGATCCTAGTCCAGCACGTATTAAAGAAGTGAAAAATACGGTTGAAAAGTTAAGCGTAACTTGTGTATTTACTGAACCTCAGTTTAATCCTGGTATGGTGAATAGTGTGTTTGAAGGTACACAGGTTTCTGCGATTGCAGTAATGGACCCATTAGGTGTTGATATCCCACTTGGTGTTGGACATTATAATGCGTTAATTGAGAACATGGTTTTGAGTCTACAGACATGTAAGTAGTCTATAAAACCCTGAATTAGGACGATGGAGTATTTTCCATCGCCCTTTTTGAATAATAACAACATTAGACATTCATTTATGACATCTTTAAATTCCCATCGTCGACATTTTTTACATGCTGTTATTATATTAATACTGCTTTTAAGTGCCGTCAGCCTTTACTCGCATTGGCATCAACTAATCGTTCAGATCATTGAATGGCAAAAAAGCTTTCATGGCCTGCTAGCTACTCATATTAGTGCTATCAAGCAAGATCCTTTAATGCACGGCTTAAGCCTAATGGCATTGAGTTTTGGTTATGGTGTTTTTCATGCCATTGGACCTGGGCATGGGAAAGCTGTCATTATTACCTATCTAGGCTCACATCGAGAGAGTTTAAAAAGAGGCTTATTGATTTCGTTTTTAGCCGCTTTATTGCAAGCGGTTGTCGCTATTCTGTTAGTGGTTGTATTATCCAAACTATTTAGTATTCGTTTCTCTGAAGTTAATGGATATGCCGATGATATTACGAGTGCGAGTTATTTCTTGGTGATGGGGCTAGGCGCTTATTTATTTTTAAGCTCAGCTAGACTGCAATGGAAAAAACTCCGTCAAAATAAGCAACATTCACATGACCACTCTCATCATCATTGCTGTGGTGGACATCATACTCACCAAGCTGCACCAAAAGAATCATGGCTTCAAAGTTTAATGGTGGTTTTTTCAATGGGAAGTAGACCTTGCTCAGGGGCGATTGTTGTCTTAATTTACGCTCATTTGGTGGGGGAATTTTATTATGGGATTATGGCGACACTGGTGATGGGGTTAGGGACTGGACTTTCAATTTCAGGCATTGGTTTAGGTACACAACTAGCTCGAAACTGGTTTGAATCACTCATTGAAAGCAAGCCGAAATCTGTAGGTGCTCAATTAGATATTGGACTTTGGGTTAAAATAATAGGCGGTATAATTATTTTTTTATTAGGTTACAGTTTATTCCAAACCACTCTCATCTCAAGTAGCCATCCTTTACTATAAATTTTCCTCATTTATCACCTTGAGGTTAGTGAGTTTTCAAGGTGATATTTTAAGCCCAATAGCGGATAACCACTTACATACTAATGTTTAACGTTGGTTCAAGGCATTTAATAATAATTTTTTCTGCAAAGCTTTTCCCCAAACCTTGAGTTTCAGTTTGTGAACGGTCTAAACTCATCGCATACTCTGCCATTTCTTGCGTTGGTTCGGCTAAATCAATCGTCGTTGTACACTCATTCCCTCGTTTATTTGTGATAATGATTTGTGAAGTATCATGATGCCTCATATCGATGTAGTAGGTGGGATCATATACTTGCCATAAAAGAGGTTGGTTATTTAACGGTAAGGGTTTAGCAAGTTGGAAATCCATAAAGAGCACTAACTGTTGTTGCCCTTCAATGGTGTTGATGATTAACTCATATTTGTCTGGTCTACCTAGTGGTACGGTTTGATTGCTAATTTTTAATGAAGAGAAGTATTGATAACTTTCCATGTTGTTGATCATATCGTCAGCAAGTAACTGCAGGCTATTTGGTTGTACCGTTGATTCATGCATCACGTCGGCAATCGTCATCATCGAGAAATAGATATCAAATTCCCAATATTCACGTACCGTGGTCAATTGACCTTTTTCATCTATCAAAAACTCACTTTTTACGGTGATCCAATTATGTGGGTGTGCTTTTACAGACAAAGGCATTATCGCTAACAATAAAAAAGCGAACAAAAGCGGTTTGGATAATAAATTAAGTATGTTTTGAAGTTTATTCATTGCTATTTAGCCTTTTTTATCGAGGGAAGCTTCACACTCATTGCATAGGCAATCCATTTCAAAATGAGGGCTAATTAAACGGTAGTCTGCCTCTGCGATATTCGATTCAATTTCTTGCAGTATGCTTTTATTAATATTGATCTCTTTAACTTTTTGGCATTGATTACAAATTAAGAATTGTGAAAATGCATGTGCATGATCACAACTGATGTGCGAACAAGCGACAAATTTGTTAGCGAGATTGAGTTTATGTACTAACTCCTGCTGCTGAAGGAATTCTAGTATTCGGTAAACAGACATCGCAGGAAGTGTTTCATTAAATTCTGTTTTGCAGTACTCAATCAATTCGTAAGCAGATAATGCGCGTTGAGATTTTAATAATCCTAACAGTACTTTTTTACGCTTCTCGGTGAGTTTTTCACCATGTTCTGAGCAATGTTGCTCTGCGTGATCTATGATGTTTTGAATGTTGTTCATATTGGCTCTACATCGCTTAATTTAAGTTAAAATTATAACAGTCTATCTAGTGCTTTCCTATTTTGTTTCAATTTCTAACTTTTTCTCTATCGTAATATTTAATCATCAAATTGTTGGATAATTGTTTTTAAATCAAAGTTTATGCTGATATTTTCATGAATTAAGATTTTAATCTTTATTATCACTTTGTTTGAATTGATAGGGCGTTTATACTGGATTTTCAGGGCTTGGGTTTATACCTTTGAAGTCAACATTACCATAAATTTATCAAACCATTGTGAGAGTATTTTATGTCAACTACCCCATTAACGACTGAACAAATTAACGAATTAGGTCAAACACTTTCTAGCGCTCGTAAAGAAGTGCGAATTACAGAAGGTTTTCCAGGACCAATCCCAAAAACTTTAAAAGAAGCTTATGCAGTACAAAATGTTTCTATTGAAGCATCTGATGAGCCTATCGTTGGATGGAAAATTGGTATGGTTCCGCCTGATCTACGTGCAGAGATGGGATGTGAGCGTATTATCGGTCCAGTATTTAAAAATGTTGCAATCAAATTAACCGATGCACAATCAACAGGCGAAGCATTTGAGCTACCTGTTTATGCTGGTGGTTTTATTGCGATTGAACCTGAGCTTGTGATTGAATTAAATCAAGATATCGCACCTGGTAGCATCAACACTGCTGACGGTGTTTCACATTTAGTTAAAAATGTTTACGCAGGTATTGAAATTGCAAGTAGCCCTGTTATTGATCTAAATAGCTACGGTCCAACTGCGATTGCTTCTGATATTGGTAACCAATACGGTGTGATCATGGGAACGGCGATTGAAGATTGGGAAACGGCAATCACTAAGATGGAAACAACAACAGTGATTAACGACCAGCATATCGGTACTTCAAAAACTGATTGTATTTTAAATGGTCCAATGGCTGCTTTTGCTTTCTTAATCGATTGCTGTGCTGAGCGTGGTATTACTCTACCTGCTGGTTCTTTATGTAGCTCTGGTGCGATTACTGGTGTTCATGAAACATTAGTTGGTTCAACATCAACAGTGAGCTTCGGTGATATTTGTACAATGAACTTTACTTTAGTTGATAATAAAAAATAGTTACAAGCTGTTAAGTTTGTAGGTAAATAAGCGATCATATGATCGC
>JAOFNL010000119.1 GCA_028041985.1 Psychromonas sp.
AAAAGCGACTATTATTTATAGCGTAGATGAGTCTCGCAAACCTAAATATTAATCTATACATTCCCACAGAGGACTGTGGGAACGATAAAAACTGATTACTTCCCTTTCGCTACCCGATAATTCTCTATCCAAATCGCCAATGTTTTACGCTCTTCTTCTGTCATATTGGTCATATTGCCTAATGGCATATCTTTATTGATGATGGCGCGCTTGTAGATGTTGTCTGAGTGTGTTTGCGCCGATTCAATGGAATCAATGGTGAAACCTAGCGGCGCGCTTGTAAATAGCTGTGAGGTCGGGGCTTTACTGTGGCACTCTGTACAATGCTGTTCGATGATAGTCCATGCTGCTTGATCTGAAACTTGTACTGTGTTTACTTTATTTTCAAAGCTTTCCCAAGGTGCAATAGCGAGCATCAATGCAAAGAAGGCGGCGATACCTGAGACTAGAATAGATGGTTTATTAATGTGGCGATGTTTAAGGTTAAAGTAATGTCTAATCCACATACCGATAACAATTAATGCGATTAACACGATCCAACCATATTGATGTGTATAGGTGTGTGAAAAGTGGTTACTGAGCATAATAAAGATAATTGGTAGGGTCGCGTAATTGTTATGAATTGAACATAACTTGGCTTTTAAACCCACAGCTGGGTCGGGAATACGACCCGCTTCCACTTCTTTTACAAGGTAGCGTTGTCCCGGCATAATAACTTGAAATACATTACCAGACATACAGGTACCAATTAATGCACCAACGTGAATATAAACGGCTTTATCTGCAAATAATTGATCAAATCCCCATGTCCACAATGCGAGCAAGGCAATCATAGTGGCTGTGAATAAGTAGCCATGTTTAACTAATGGAGAGTTACATAATAAGCGATAAACAGTATAACCGATCGCAATGCTTGCTATAGAAGTGGAGATAGCGGCGAACTTACTTAAGTCACTTTTAGTGCTATCTAATAGGTTTGCATCTGCGCCTACGTAATACAGTAAACTGAACAATAGAATACCGGTGATCCAACTCGTATAAGCTTCCCATTTAAACCAGTGTAATGTGGTTGGCATTTTTTCTGGGCCGTTGGTGTATTTTGCGACTTCGTAAAAACCACCACCATGTATTGCCCATAAATCACCTTTAATGCCTTTATCTTGTTTTTCTTTTGGTGGTGTTTCTAGGCTGTTATCTAACCATGCAAAATAAAACGAGGCGCCAATCCATGCAATCCCTGCGATAACGTGAAAATAACGCAACACTAAGTGCGCAATTTCAATTAAATAATTTTCCATAATATCTACCTTCTTTTTCTAATTGTTTTTCGATTTATTTTGATAAAAACTAAGGGGTTAAATTAACTGCCTCGATAAGTTGAGTAACCAAATGCATTGAGTAAAAGTGGGATGTGGTGATGTCTCTGGTCTTGCAATCTAAAACATATTTCAGCAATTGGATAAAAGGCTGGCGTATTTTTCGCTTCCCAATAAGCATCTAACGCAAACGCTATTTTGTAAGTGCCAAATAGTTGTTCTACTGCTAGCTTTTGATACCAATTATCTTGCCAATCTTCTATTCGCCCATCCTGATTAGTTATCGCATTGGAAAGTAAAGTCCATTCATTTTCTTTTAAAACGAATAGTTGAATGTGCACATTGGCTGCAGGTTTTCCTTCCGATGTATCTAATATATGTGTGGTAATTGGGTTCTTATTCATAATAATTTCTCCAATCGAATGTGAGTGATTTTAGCTTGTTCAATGCCAGCAATAGTTAGTTCGCTATAGTGTTCGTTATTGATTCTACTTTTAATTAAATCCAGCATTTGTTGTGCGCTTTTTCCTGAAGCGCAAACAATAAATATAAAGCCAAATTTTTCTAGATATTTGAGGTTGAGATCATGCATTTCTTCAATAACTGACTTATCAGCCTCTGACATTCCAGATTGTTCGTGACTTGCACTCTCTGAGGTATTTGCATATTTACTTTGTAGCGTTTGTAAATTGCCAATTTGAGGATGTCCTTCAAATGCGATCAAATAATCAGCTTTAGTTAATTGCTTAAAAATTTTATCTGATGCAGTCAACATATCTTCTGGTTGAGCAAAAGGGCGTGCATTTGTCATGCTTTCAATCCACTTCGGGGCGCAACAGCAACTTTCAAAAATGCGATAAATTTCTTCTGTATTGGCGTTGTTTATTTTCTCTAAGCTCATAGGTTTCCCTGTTTTAAAATACAAAATGGTGGATCATCTTATTTATTTCAGCCCTGAAGTGGTGCGAAAATAATTAAAAATTGATCTCTTTTGGTGCTGTCTTTTTACTTTTCCTACTTCTCTATTTTATTCACTGTAATAATTTTCATCTCTGTATTTAACAGAATAGAGCTCAGCCTGCAGGGGCTATGAAGGAGTTGTTCTGTTATTGATACCTAACATCAGCAATGCAATCTTTTAATAACTGGTAAGGATATTGCTAATATCATACCAACTTTGACCAAATGGACAGGTTGTATATCAATTGGTCGTGAGTTGAGTGGTTTGAGTACTTAGTCTGGGTGTTTTTATATACTCTAAAAGAGCACACCTCTTTTTACATTGTGATTTTAAATCATATTCAAGCAATAGTTATTCAAATATAGGGAGATGATGAATGAGTCATGTTAAGCGTTTAACAATGCTTGGGATCACCAAAGAATACCCTGGTTGTAAAGCAAATGATGATGTTTTTCTAGATATAGAACATGGAGAAATCCATGCATTATTAGGAGAGAACGGAGCAGGAAAAAGTACGTTAATGAAGATGTTGTATGGTGTTGTTAAACCCGATGCTGGCACTATCTTATGGAATGGTAAAGAAGTATCTATTGCTCGACCCGCTGAAGCGCGAGGTTTGGGGATTGGTATGGTTTTCCAACATTTTTCTTTATTTGAAACTCTGACCGTGACTGAAAATATTGCATTAGTATTAGGTGCTGCAGCAGGGAATCCAAAAACCTTAGCATCACGTATTAGAAGTACATCGGAACGATATGGAATGCCATTGGATCCAGATCGTCGAATATCAAGTTTATCCACAGGTGAACGGCAACGTGTTGAAATTGTGCGTTGTTTATTATTGGATCTGCAATTACTGATATTAGATGAGCCAACGTCAGTATTAACACCGCAAGAAGTAGAACAACTATTCAAAACATTAAAGCAGCTGACTAAAGAAGGTTGCTCTGTTTTATTTATTAGTCATAAATTACATGAAGTCACTGAGCTTTGTGATTCCGCAACTATTCTGCGAGCGGGCAAAGTGACTGGTCATTGTAACCCTAAAGATGAAACCTCTGAATCTATCGCTCGTATGATGGTTGGTGACGATATTGCAATCAGCAATGAATGTCGTCGAGCAGTGGGCGGGGAAGTGTTTGTTGATATTAAAAACTTAACCACACAATCTCACGGCCAATTTGATGTGGCATTAAAAAATATTAATTTACAGGTTAAAAAAGGTGAAATTGTTGGTATTGCGGGTATTGCTGGTAACGGACAAGATGAATTGTTTAAAGCATTATCGGGCGAGGAAATTCACCGCCATTCAAAAGCGATTAAGTTTTCGGGTGATTTTGTTGATCACTTATCGCCTTTATCACGTCGCCGTTTAGGCATGGCTTTTGTGCCAGAAGATCGTTTAGGACGAGGCGCAGTGCCTGAATTAGATTTACGTGATAATGCATTATTAACCAGTTTTGATTCAGACTTAGTGAAAAATGGGTTTTTGAATAAAGCGAATATCACGCAATTAGCCGATCATATTATTGAAAAGTACAAAGTAAAAACTGCTGGTAATCATGATGCCGCTGAAAGCTTGTCTGGCGGTAACTTGCAGAAGTTTATTGTTGGGCGCGAG
Source organism: Psychromonas sp. (assembly GCA_028041985.1). Lineage (GTDB taxonomy): Bacteria > Pseudomonadota > Gammaproteobacteria > Enterobacterales > Psychromonadaceae > Psychromonas. Next base: position 3,899 of record JAOFNL010000119.1, read on the forward strand.
GTAGAGCAAGAGCCTCACTTTTTATTAATGTCTCATCCAACTTGGGGTGTTGATATTGGTGCGCAAGTGGCGATTCACCAAGCTATTTTGGAATTACGAGATCGCGGTTGTGCGATTTTAATTATCTCTGAAGATTTAGATGAGCTGTATAAGGTCTGTGACCGTTTAGGGGCGCTTTGTGATGGAAAACTTTCAGATTTTTTAGAGCCTGAATCATTACCGATAGTGAAATTAGGGCAATGGATGGCGGGTGACTTTAATAGCACTTCAGCTAACCCTGAAGAGAATAAACAAGGAGGTCTGGCTAATGATTAAATTAGTTGCACGTGGACAAGCGTCGGTTAAGTGGGGATATTTATCACCCGTATTAGCTGTGTTTTTAACGTTGATTGCAGGTACCTTTCTATTTTGGGGATTAGGAAAAGATCCTGTGCTTGCACTTTATACTTTCTTTATTAGTCCAATTTCAGATTGGTACGGCATGACAGAATTATTGGTTGTTGCCATACCAATTTTACTTTGTGCCTATGGTTTGGCTTTATGCTATCGAGCCTCTATTTGGAACATCGGTGCAGAAGGACAGTTATTATTAGGTGCGGTAGTGAGTTCAACCATGGCGTTGCAGTTTGTTGATTCAACAAGCCTTTGGGCAATGCCGTTAGCATTAATCGCCGGTATGGTAGGCGGCATGATTTGCTCAGGTATTTCGGCATTCCTTAACTTGCGTTTAAATTGTAATGAAACCTTAGTGACTATTATGATGAACTATATCGCGTTGAATACCTTACTGTGGGCAGTTTATGGACCATTAAAAGATCCTAACGGTTATAACTTTCCTGAAAGTGCCTTGTTTGGTGATAGCACCTTGTTACCTATTTTATTTGAAGGCACGCGTTTACATATTGGTTTGCTGTTAGTGCTACTTGCATTAGTCGTCGTTTGGGTCTTTATGAGTAAAACTTTTTTAGGTTTTCAAATTAAAGTGCTTGGGCTGGATAAACCTGCTGCACGCATGGCTGGGTACAAAGAAACGAAATTAGCAGTGATGGTATTTTTAGTGGGCGGTGCGCTTGCTGGACTCGCAGGTGCAGTTTTAGTCACTGGCACAACAGGGCAACTGATCCCTGCTATCTCGCCGGGTTATGGTTATTCTGCGATTATTGTTGCCTTCCTTGGACGTTTACATCCATTAGGGATCACGCTAGCTGGTTTGTTGATTGCGTTAATATTTATGGGTGGCGAAATGTCGCAAATGGTGTTGAATCTACCGCGCTCTATTACGGGTATTTTACAAGGACTTATTTTGTTCTTCTTACTTTCGTGTGATGTGTTGATCCGTTATCGAGTGGTGTTTGAATTACCTCGTTTTCTATCAACTGCGACTCAAGGAGATAAATAAATGGATATCAATTTAATTACTAATATTTTATTTGCAATGATCTTGACTGGCACACCGCTTTTACTGGTTGCGTTAGGTGAAATGGTCTGTGAAAAAAGTGGCGTTTTAAACTTAGGTCAAGAAGGTATGATGTTGATGGGCGCAGTAGCAGGGTTTATTGCTATGTACCATACGGATAATCATTTACTTGGTTTCATTTTTGCGATGCTAGTTGGCATCGCAATGTCCTTATTATTTGGTTTTATTGCATTGCATCTTAATGCCAACCAAGTCGCAGCAGGGCTAGCATTAACTATTTTTGGTACAGGTTTATCTGCTTTTTTAGGTAATGATTACGAAGGTAAACAAATAACAGTGTTGCCTGCATTAATGGGAACCGAGTTACAAAATATCCCTATCATAGGTAAAGCGTTATTTGCGCAAAATGCCATTGTATATTTAAGCTGGTTTTTAATTGTGGTTGTGTATTTATTCTTCCGTTATCACCGCCAAGGTTTGTCGGTTCGTGCTGTGGGTGAAGATCCTACAGTGGCGAGTAACATCGGTTTACCAGTGATGCGCATTCGCTATCTTGCGGTAATGTTTGGTGGCGCAATGGCTGGATTAGCGGGTGGTTATTTATCGATTGCTTACACGCCAATGTGGACTGAAGGTATGGTGTCAGGTAAAGGATGGATTGCGTTAACCTTAGTGGTATTTGCTAGCTGGCGTATTGAACGTATCGTATTGGGGGCTTATCTGTTTGGTTTTGCGAGTATTATGCATCTTGTTGCACAGGGGCTTAATTGGTCAATCTCATCTAACCTATTAGCGATGATGCCTTATGTCGCCACATTAGTTGTCTTGGTGATGTTGAGTCGAGATAAACAGCGTTTGAAATTATTTGAACCAATGGCTTTGGGTAAACCGTGGCATAAAAGTAGTTAACCGATG
>JAOFNL010000012.1 GCA_028041985.1 Psychromonas sp.
ATCAGGTTGTTAGGCGGAATGGTATTAAATACGAAGTGATAATACAGCAAGTATTTCAAAGAGAATGGAAGTATGTTCGGGGATAATTTGTAAATTTTAAACGAAGAAAAACCGCTTTTGCGTTTAAGCATAAAGCAGCTTTCTTAATGTGGTCGGTGATAGAGGATTCGAACCTCTGACCCTCTGGTCCCAAACCAGATGCGCTACCAAGCTGCGCTAATCACCGAAATTTTTAATATCTAATTAAGTCAGGGATTGAAATTAACTCATTGATATTGTTGTTTAAATGGTGCGGAAAGAGAGACTTGAACTCTCACATCTTACGATACTAGAACCTAAATCTAGCGCGTCTACCAATTCCGCCACTTCCGCATCTATTTAAACTTTTACTCTTTTTTAACTATAATCATCTTTAAAAAATGGGGCGAATGACGGGGTTTGAACCCGCGACAACCGGAATCACAATCCGGGGCTCTACCAACTGAGCTACATCCGCCACTGCACTTTTAAAAATGGTACGCCCTACAGGATTCGAACCTGTGGCCTACGGCTTAGAAGGCTCAAACCAACGTGTCAAACAAGTCCCCGAAAACAGTAAACATATGTAAAACAGCAACTTACAGTTACTACAGAACACCATTTAACACCAATAAAAGTCATTTGTTATGGTCAAAAATATAATAATTGGTCACCGATAACACCAATAAAAGTCATTTATTATGGTCAAAAATATAATAATTGTTCACCAAATCAGGAGCATTATTTTAGCTGTAAAAAAATAAAACCTGACATTTACTGGTTAAAATAAAACCAAAAATCCATAGGGATAATTTTTGAAACAACTATTAACATAGAAAATAAACATTTATATCTGTTAAATTTAAAAATTACGATTTTACAAAAAGATATCAATTCACACTATTTTTTTAAAAAAATACGCTTATGTTTGAGGAGTAAATAAATTATATTTTTATAAAAAAAGCCAAAAATCTCAATTAAGAAACCATTTTAATTTACTTTTTTTATTCATGTATTCTTAATTTCGGGATTAAATTTATCGTATCTAATAATTATTAATGCCTATAATCATGTTTAGTAGAATGAGAATGCTAGATTAGAATACTGATGTCATCCCTCCTTTGAGAGCAAGAGCTACAACTCACTAATAAAATTGTCCGCCTCACCCTAGTCTATACTTAGAGCAATTACTCAAGAGGAAACATCATGTCTGATATTAATATTTCGGGAATTGATATAGGCAAATCTACCTTTCATTTTGTATGCCACGACGTATCAGGAAAAGAAATTTAGCCTGAACTAATACAAATAAATTGATATTACTAACTATGCTTGGGAGAACATTCCAATAACAAAAAGAAAGAAGATAATCCAGAGAAGTGTTTGTGTAAACCCACCTATCTCATTCCACCTTCTTCTTAAACGAGCACCACAATTTGGACATGAATCTGCTGACTTGCTAATCATGTGACCGCAATCTTTGCACTCCTTTAGTTTAGCCAAATACCCCTCACCTCATAAACACATAACAAAATTGTAGAATACCTCATTTCAGCCGCTTGATTTAAATAAAAAACCAGATTAACTGAGATTAAATAGATTATTCTGTTTTTAATAACTCTAATAATTAAATATTCAATTTTATCATTATTGGCTTTGATGACTTTGATTAAAGCCCCCTTTTCGCTTTAGAAGAACTCATAAGTCATCGATATTTACTTCTATTTCAGCTTGGTCTTTCGCTCTTCAATTATCTTTGCTAATTCAATATCTTCTATTTGTTCTTTTAGAGTGTTCAGCTCCTCTCCACTTCCCCATTCTTTACCTACAGGTTGCATTTGTTCCCAGTCTTTTTCTTCTTCACTCATAGAAGTACTTTCATCGCACTTATTAAGTAACTCTTGTAATTTTAATTTAGTCATTAGGGAAACCTCATATTTTTTATTCTATGTAGTATAGACAACACGAACATAAGATTGTATTCATCATGATGCTTCTTTTAGATCATAATCAAAGGTTTTTCTATCTCGCATGTACCCAGTGCGAGCTAAGGTAATAAGGCGCTAACGCCCCCTTTGCGAGATAGAAAGCTATAAATTAAAAATTATAGCTTAGGCACTTGTTAGTATTACTATTCGATTGACCAAATTTGAGAAAGCTCTTCTTTAGAGAAAGGCCTAGTAATATGGTCATCACCAAAATGAAGCGCATTAAATAAATCACCATTAAAATAGAAAGTAATTTTTTCCTTTTCATCTAATGACTCTATCTGATAATTAGGACTTCCAGGTTTACCTTCAGATATTACTCCTGTGATTCCAAAACGTACTCTAGCTTCTTGAGCCCATTTATTTGAATAGGCTTCAATTTTGTGGATCAAGTTTACTGCAAATTCGCGAGGTATTTGACTCAAGCCTAATAAAACTAATCTATCAGCATTATTCAGTGAGCTTTGGTTCCATATTTTGAATAGGTATTTTTGCACTAAACACTCTAGTTCATTCTTGATAGAATCATGCTCTTCTCCTTCAATATCAAAACAAATTTGATTGTCTAGCTTTGCTCGCCCTTTGCCACTTCTTATAATAATTTTAAAGTTACAGTATTTATAATTATGTTCTTTTTCAATCATATTAATCATCCTAATTTAAACTTACAAAACAATAATAAAGAATACTAACGCCTCGTTACGCGTAATTATTTGGATTGAAACGGCACTTTATTAGATCTCTATTACATTGTATTTCGGAATGGCATGTTTTCCGCGACCAGGGTTTGATATTGAAGTATCGCCTAATCTAACAATTGTTTTCCTAGGTTGGTGAATGTGTCCAGATAAAATCCATATAGGCTTTAAGGTGTTTAATTCAAGTGCTATACGAATATAATCACAACCATGATCTCCCCGATTATCCTTAGCTACATCAAAATTTGAAGGTGGAACATGGTACAAAATAACATCGCATGAACGATACTTTTCAAACACATCGCACCCATAAGGTACACACCCAAATGTAATTCCATTAATTGATGTTATTTGCCTATCCACCCAAACTTTATTTTTATTACTTAAATTCTTTATCCATTCAAATGAACCAATGAGTGGTGTGGTATCAAGCTCCCAATCATTATGAGATTCGTTATCAAATGAAAATAAATCCTCTAAACTTTCTTCTGAATCAACTGTCACTTCATCATGGTTTCCTGAGCATATAAAAACAGGAACATTGAGAGACAACACCCATTTAGAAATCCAATTTATTTGACTATCAATAGATGTCGTTTGGCGGTTGTTATCATCGAGAAAGTCACCAGTCAAACACAGAACATCATATTCATCCTGTTTGGTTTTTACCCATTCAAAGTGGGATATATTGAAATGTAAGTCCGTAACGTGAAGAATTCTCATATATTCCCTTTCATCTATATCGAGCACCTAATTACAAATTATCAGGCGCTCGATTAAAATGTTCGTTATTGAGGTTTTACATATCTAGAAGCAGTATTGAATAAGGTACCAGTCAATATATTCACACTACTTTTTTCATGTTCATAACCTTGTTCTTCCATAATGCTTCTTACCATACTTCCTGCAAGTTGCTTAAATCGATCATAAGTTGATTTTTCTGTCTTTTCGATTTTAAAAAAATCGAATGTCATTTGTAGATGAGGAGCCAAAGGTTCAAGAGCTGGTTTTTTTAAATATGTTGCAGTCTCCATGCGAATCAAGCTTTCGCTTGAGCATAAGTACTTCCATAGTTGCTTTGCATCATCAGTTTCAGACAGAGATTTAAAGTTTGCTGGTGATTCATACTCAAAGTTTAATGATTCCATAACATTCATCCTTATATTTAGGGAGGTCACTTATATATGACCTCCCTAAATATAAGGTAAGGTGATCGTAATGTAAAGAGGTTTATTAAATAAAAATAAATGGCAGAAAATTGTGCTACTCAATTAATAGAAAAGTAATAATATACAGGACTTTTTAATACTCTTTAGAATTCGATTTTCAAAGCCTCATTTGAAAGAGACGTGACCTTTTTGTATGGCGTTAAATTTTCTACATCGCTTTGTGATGTGATGGACGCCCCTCCCTAGTAGCTAATGGCGTCACATTTGCCATAATTAGATTAGTTCGTTTAATCAAAGGAGCATCGCATGAATATTAAAGTGGTTGGTATTGATTTAGCAAAGCATTATTTTCAGGTCTGCGTTCTTACTGATGAAAATAAGATCCACTCCAATAAGAAAGTGACCAGAACTCGTCTATTAGATGTCGTCCGTCAGTTTCCTGAAGGGACATTAATCGCAATGGAGGCATGTGGCAGTTCAAACTATTGGGCTCGTACATTTGCTAAAATGGGTTTTGAAATCAAACTCATTCCTCCTCAACATGTAAAACCATTTGTTGGCCATCAAAAAAATGATGCAAATGATGCCCGTGCAATATGTGAGTCAGCATTTAGGCCTGATGTGCATAGTGTCCCAACTAAAACAATTGAGTTACAAGACATTAAATCAATAAGGTGTATCAGGCAACGAAGAGTAGAACAACGACTAGCAGCTGCAAATCAATTAAAAGGCTTAGCCAGTGAATATGGCGTCATAATAGCTAAAAGTTTTAAATGCTTGAGGGAACAAGTACCTATTGCTTTAGAAGATCCTGATAATGAATTATCTATAGTAATGAGAAGAATGCTTCATGGCTTACTTACTGAAATTAACACACTTACCGATGAAATAAAGTCATTAACTTTAGATCTTGAAGCACTTTGCAAACAACAACCACGCTATCAAGCTTTATTAGCTATTCCTGGGTTTGGTCCAATTGTAACCGCAGCGTTTTTAAGTCAGGTTGGTTCAGGAAAACAGTTCTCAAATGGCAGACAATTATCTGCATGGTGTGGTTTAGTCCCTAGACAGTTTAGTTCTGGTGGTAAAACCAAACTTGGAAAGATAACCAAAAATGGCAACAACGAACTAAGGGCATTACTCATCCATGGAGCAAGATCTGTCTCCAAATATACACCTGAACGAACGGATGCACTCAGCCGATGGTTCAATGCGCTTGCATTGAGAAGCGGTAAAACAAAAGCAATTGTAGCTCTAGCAAACAAGTTAACGCGTATTGCTTGGGTAATCGTTACGACGAATGATGAATTTAAAGCGAATTGTGCATTTAAAACTGCGTAGTTAAGCAGATAGGTTTTAAGTAATAAAAGTTTACACCCTAGTTTAAGTTTGCAATGCTTGATGAAAAACGGTCAACCGTTCCTGTAAAAACCTGCTTTGGGGCTTGGCATTTAAATGTCGACTTTGTGATTAGGAGACAGGATTCGGATTACATCATGGCGCAGGTTATTGATAACCTACCAAGACGTCGGATATATGACAGCAGACTGTATCTTCATTAAAACTTGCAATAACCGGGGCGTCCATATATGCCCCTTTGCGCCCTAGAAAGCCAACTCGCTAACGCCCCCATTGCGATCTAGAAATGAATTCTAACTTAGAAGGCAAAAGGCAAGATCTGCCCCTATTGGTGTGAACGTGTTTTTCTGAAAAGTAGAAATCGATTCATGGTCGAAAGTTGAAAAGAGCATTAATGAATTAATCCTGCAAATCAGTTAACACCACCATTATGCGTTTGTACTTTTAGTCTATTACTTTTTGCAGTCAAATTTTGTCTATCTTTTGTAATAGGTGTATTCTAAAATTTTCGTGGTAAACACTGGTAAAAAATGAAAATTAAGCTCTATAAATATACTCCTCATATTATGTCATTTATTGCTAACCCAATGCTTAGGGCCACACGAGCAAAAGACCTAAATGATCCATTTGAGTTAAATCCCACTAGAGAAGTTGTAGAGCACATCGTTGCATCTCGAAAGCCAACCCCAGAAGTTATGGAGTTTTATAAGGACAAAAAACAGTTTGCCAAACTTATTACAACTTACGAGAAAGGGATAATATCTTTAAGTGAGTGCAAGGATAATTTGTTGATGTGGTCGCATTACTCGAATGAGCATAAGGGCGGGGTTATTGAATTTACATTTGAGTTACGTAATGAAAGTCATTCTAGAACTCCTGTGCAACGGGGATTATTCCAAAGTATGGCAGATAATAACTATCGCTATGGCATTGTAAAATATAGAAAAAATAGAACTTTAGAGCTGTCATTATTATCTGGCAGTGGCTATGAACAAACAAACCAAATTATCGATGAAATCGCATTCATTAAGTCCAAAGATTGGATGTATGAGGAAGAGCATAGATTTCTAGTGAACCTAAGCTATTGCAATAAAACATTGGTTGAAGATACATCACTAAATAGGCGAGAATTAGAGAGTTATAACCTTGCAGTAGAGCAGATCGATGACTTCCTTGCTATCCCGCCACAGAATAAGTTTAAACATGACCTTAGTGTATTTTCAGCTATAAATCAGTTTATGGATCGAAGTGAATTTATGCAATTTGTATCGATAAATACAGCTAGTGTTACAGGGATTTATATTGGCGAAAAAATGTGGGATGAACAAGAGGAAGACATTATTGCGAGTAGGTCTAAGTTAGAAAAATTCACCAACTTAAATAACAATATCAATGTTGCTAAGGTACACCCTGATAAATATGAGTTAGATTTTGTTCGGCTGTGGGAGTCATAGTGCTCTGTATAAAAGTATTGGACAGCCATAAACCGATATTCACAATATTAATAAGTTAAGAAAGATCGTTATAAAATGTGGCTACGACAAACCCATTGTTGATATTTTCCAATGCATCCAATTATTTCAGTAAATCCAAACAAGTTGTTTCGGTTAGTTGAGGCTAGTAAGTGGTGCGATTTATACGGCAGAGAGTCCGTCAGGGCCAAGTCTTGTCTTTTGCCACTTTGAACTGAAAGTTATAAATTATCTAACTCGCAATGTGCCCCTTAGCAGGCTATCGATATATGACCAACATTGAAGAACCACTACAGTATATAAAACCGTTTTAACTGCTTATCTATGAATTGGAAAATACACTATAGCGGAGAGCAACTATTAATTTTTTTAATTAAGAACTCTCCAAAAGCTTTAGTTATTTGAATTTTATCTGCACCAAAGTTTAGTGCACCCAAAGTGAAACATCCGGAACTTGTCACTGCAGAATTTGGATAACGTTGTCTAAATTCTTCCAAAACAGTCTTGCGCTTTATATCATATTGCCACCAAGTTTGAGCGAATGTTGTATTTTGGTTTTGGCCTTCCATATACCAAGGCCATCTTTCTTTCCAAGACTCAGCCTGTATTTCGTCGCTAGTTACGTAAAATAAGCTACCAGTGACTTTAAAATAACCTAATAGTGAGCCACAACCTACCCCTGCAGTAATAACTATATCCCCTTTAGTCACTCCTTTTGGTTTCTTTTTTGAGAAATGCAAATTCTGATGAAAATCAGAAAAATCTCGCCTTTCTTTGAGTATCACTGGATTGTTTTTTGTTCCTATAGGTTTTAGGAAATATAATGGCTCTTTATCATTATCACTTTCTGCTGAATATACTTGGTGCAGAATATCAATATCAGCCTCTGGTTGCTTAGTCTCCCAAGCTTTATCTCTTTGATACTGTTCGGCAAACATTACTGCTTTTTTTAACTGAGTCAACGTAAGCTCTTTATATTCTACGGCATCAAAAGCTTCGCCTATCAAGAATTCTATTTGTTCGCTCTCCTTCGTTTGGATTCCCCATTCATGGTTATGTTTAAGCCCATTATTTGTAAAATTTGCAGAGGTTATGATCGCTTCGTGATTACTACCATTGCTAGCAATATAAATTTTTCCATGCAAGTGATTATCGACATGAATTTTCACCTTGATTTTTGGATGCTTAGCATTAAAATACTCCAAAAAATCAAGGAGTTGTTTAGGTTTTGTTAATTGTTCGGGGGTGTTACCTTTGAATGTGGTTATTAGTTCAACCTTTTGTATAGATGTAAAGTCAAACTTGGAAAGGAACTCTTGCATATTGCTTGCTAGAAATGGGGAAATAATTAGTAGCCTATTACACCCTTTACTAATAATTGCATTTAATTCTGAAAAATGGGTGTTAGAAATGTTTGATGTGATTCTCATTCTATAGGCTCTGTTTGGAATACTTCATATTATGTTAGCTTAGATGAATTTATTCTTATGGAATATTGTTCACAAAATCACTGCAACTATGGATTTGCATAGAGTAGTCTCTATTGTTTTGGCTAAGTAATTTTAACCTCTAACTTAGAATTATTTTTATCTCACTTCGTGCCCCTTTGCTAGCTAGATTAGTGAGTCGATAACCACTCAACGCGTTTAAAAAAATAAATAAAACAAATTAATTCAAATAAAAGCTTCTTCCTACTAGTATGAAGCTAATGGCCTTTTCACGGTGTTATTTAATGTGTTCTGTATTTTTACATTGATCATTTTTAATGCCATAACCGCTACAGCCCCAAAATTTACCGTAACGTCCTTCTCTTAACCTCATAGGTCTCCCACATTTAAAGCAAATTTTTAACGTTTCTCTACAGCTGGAGTTTTGACAAACACTCCCGTTATGATTGTCTATTGAGGGTGATGAACAGCTAGTACATATTCTTGGTTTAGCATTACAAGCAAGACCAGAGGTACATTTATAGAAGTCACCATGCTTTCCTGTATGCAACTTGAAATAGCCACCATCACATGACGGACATTTGAATATTTCACGGTAAAAGGCTTCGAATTTTGTTGAACCTATATGTAATTCATAACTTGGAGTTAAAAGTTCTTCAACAAATTCCGATGGAGCCATTGAATCAGCTATAAGGTAAGATTTTTTCTTAGTCCGGGTGATAGCAACATAGAATAACCTTCTTTCTTCTGAGTGCTTGTACCCATCAACTAATGGCAATAATGCTTCTACAACCGCTTCTTCTTTATTCTCATTAGGAAAGCCAAGTTTACCTCTCGATAAACCAACTACAATACAATAATCAGCTTCTAGCCCCTTAGAGCCATGTAGCGTCCAATATTTAATATTTCTAGAGCTACTTATATTTTTCAGTTCAGCTTTAGCATTAGCCAGTAAGTACCTGTACCTTGCTAATATGGCGATACTACCGTCTGGGTCATTCTGCAGTATCGTTGTAACTACCTGTTTAATTCGATTATCTAAATTATTTTTATCACTATCTAATAAGTACACCTGTGCCTTATCGACCCGGTCATTGGTTTCAATATGCTTCGTATACTGCTCAGGATTTTGCATGACGAACTGCCCCGCAGTTTTGGCAATACTATTGTTGTACCTAAATGTCTTTTGTAAAGTAGTTAAAGAATGCTTGCCTGAGAACTTTTCAAATTGTGTAATTAGCTCTAATTTACCACCAGAAAAACGATAAATGGATTGCCAGTCGTCGCCGACTACAGTTAAGCGAGGGTTCGGCCCTTTATTGATAAGCTCATTGAGTAAATTCATTCTAGCAGCTGAAATATCTTGGAATTCATCAACTAGAATATCTGCCCATTTAGGTGTAAAACCACCGGTATTGACTGTATCGAAAGCTCTGATAATCATGTCATCAAAGTCAATTTCTCCTTTTGACTTCAATTCATAAACATATGCATCAGATACATCAGTAAGAAGCTCAACGTATTTATCAACCTGTTTAATTTTCGCGTCTTTGAGTCTTTGCTTTATTTGATAGTCATTTAGTTGTTCGACTCTAATCGCTTGTAGGCATTTAATATAACGCTTTATATTAGTGACTAGAAAATCAGACTCTTTTAATACCTCAAGTATTTCTTCTGAGCTTTTAGGCTTAATTTCAATGTTATGACCTGCCATCAATTCAGTTAGTCGATTCTCCAGGTTTTCTTCAACCCAATCATAGTGAAATGTTTCGATTAACGTTGTTTCACATTCTTTATGTAAATTTCGCTTGGACTGTATCTTTTCATTGTAGTCCTTCGCATCAATATCTGTTCGAGTGCTACCATCACGTGAAATGCCAAAATGCTCTAGATATATGGAAGTGCCTGAAATTAAGAAATCCGGCCTGTAATCAAAACCAACCTCAATACGCCTTTTAGTTACATACTTTGGCTCATATTCATACTCAATTGAGTTTAAAAATAACCAGTTCGCAATAATTAACTCTTGATAACCTTTAACTAATTCGCCTTTTAAGGTTCGGTATTCATTATCTCGAATGTGGTTTTCATATTCTTTTTCTGATTGGAATTCAAAAGGATTGTTTGGTTGATATGATAGGTCAATGAAATTTCGCATTGCTCTTGAACTTTTACTGATATATTCAACGAGCCATTTAGAAAACCATATCTCTAATTGAATCGGGTCTTCTGCGAAAACAGATAAGCGGGTGCTAACTTTCGCTTCTTTTAAAACGCTTAATCCAAGTGCATGGAACGTCATAATATTTGGAGAGGAACAATCTAATCCATACTGTTTTTTCCTTTCTTCTAATCTTTCCTTTAACTCTTTTGCAGCCGCATTGTTATAAGCCAATACCAATACCTTTTCTGCTGGAACTTGGTCATGAACTATTAAACTAAGCGCTTTAGCAACCATTACAGATGTTTTACCTGTTCCAGCAGCGGCCAATATCAAGTTCTTATCATTGTTTCTTATCACGCCTAAACGCTGGTCTTTTGTTAAAGGGTTGGATTCAATTCCATCAAAAAAGTCTCGATGTATATCCAGCCTCATTTTTTCATATTCTAGGCGAAAAATTTCGGGGTTATTGATAGGTAGCTTATCACTGAGAGACTTAAACTTAAGAAGTAACTTGTCTGAAAATACTTCATTCCAGTGCTGTTTATTTTGTTTATAATTTAAAATAAGTGGCGTCAGTTGAGCATTTATTCGTTCTACTGCTGAGTCTCTTAAGAACTGGTTTATTGCTGAATAATGAAAATACTCGATCTGTTTTTTAATATTTACACTTAGGCGTCGATATAAAGAGGCTTTAAATTGGTTTTTTACATCCTCTTTTCCTTTCGTACTGATAAACCCAATTTGTTTAACGCCAAGATTGGTACCTACAATCAGTGTGTGCCCTAAAAAAGAGCCTTTGAAAATGGGGAGGTTAACAATATCGCTTAAGTCAATATTCTCATGTTTACTATTCCTGTAGTAAATAGTAATAGCAGAATTTGATAACGTTAAAGATTTTATCTTCCCTATAAAACGTCCGATAAAATTGAGTTCGATTTTTTTTATCATTAAATTTCTATTTACTAGTTTTTGTTTAACTCTGTCCCCAGTCTTTCAATACGAAGAAAGGTGAAGACGAATATTCTGAGTCGCCACTAAAAGCTTATACAGCGTAACCCAAGAAAGACCTTAAAAATTGGCATCACTAAATGGCTTTGCATTAATAATGTCTAAGCATTCTTTTAATAGCTGTTCTTTCATGATTGCACGCTACACCTTGATTGTAATTTATATTAATCTACCAGAATGCTGTTCCAGCGAAAATCTTATTTACAAAAATTTACAAACCTGTTTTAAATAAGGGTGAATGGGGACTATTCATTAATTTAAATGTATAACTATCGGGGGGAGATCTTGCCTTTTGCCATTATGCTCTCTATTGAGATAAAATTAACATGACCGTGGTACTCCAACAGATAAAAAGGAAAAAAATCCTAACCCGTATATGGACTCCACCTGTTTTACAACGATTAATTTTCATAAACATATAAACATATGTAAGCGTCTGGGCAATGACACCTATCTACGCTTAACGTTCCATGGTAGCAACGCATCAATATCAGTCGGGTTTTCAGCAATCTGCTTTAAGCAAGTGGCGATATAATCATGGACAACAAGATCATTCGCTTTTGCGGTTTCAACCAAGCTATATAAAATCGCACTCGCATTCGCACCTTTATCGGTGTACGAGAATAACCAAGCTTTACGGCCGATTACAAACGGCTTTACGGCTCGCTCTGCTCGGTTATTGTCAATACTCAGCCTGCCATCTTCCTTTGTGGAGGGATGTAACAGTATATTATCCATAATTCACGATAGTAACGGAGAATGGATTTTAAAATTAGTACAATAGATAACAATTAATTCGTTAATAGTCAAAGCTTTACATTATTTTAATAATAGTAATGTTCAATATTACTTTTGTAGAAACGCCCCCAAAGCGACTTACAAAGTCATAAATATGTGGCCAATATTACCTAGCCACAACAATACCTTTTTCTCCCCTATAAGAAAGATTATAAATATTTAAATAAATACAATTGATATTACACATCACCAACTAGACATTATCTGCAATAAACGCCATACTGACTTTAAGCGGTTCAACCGTGAAGCGTCAGGTATAAAGCTGTAATAGTTTAAACAATCGAATACTAAAATTAAAAATACTCGAAGACAAAGCTTAAAATAATCGAATAATAAAACTTAAAAATAATCGAATAATAAAACTTAAATATAATCGAACACTAAAACTTAATCATACTCGAACATAAAACTTAAAAATAATCGAATACTAAAAGTAATTCATTATTAGAAATTGAGAGAGTCGAATATGAAATTAAAATGAATCGAATACTAAAATTAAAAATAATCGAATACTAAAATTAAAAATAATCGAATAATAAAATTAAAGTTAATCGAATACTAAAACTTAAAAAATAATCGAAAAAACTAAAATACGACTAAACCTGATAGTCATCAAATCCAATAGGAATTGACTATGAAAATAAGTTTTAGTATTTCAGCTAAGTTCAGAGCTTGGTTTGTAAAATTAGAGTTTGGTTTGAATAACAAAGACTCCGAATAAAAAATAGTAGATTAATCCTAAAGCCCGTTGTTAACACTAAGCGGGCTTTTTTGTATGATTGGTGGTAGATTTCCTAGGCTATTTTTGTGCCCCATTTTGAATAGATTTCTTAGGAGCTAACGCCCCGTCCCCATTGCGAGATAGGTAGAATAAAATTTCGTTTCTATTTCAGCTTGTCTACTTGATGGCTTGTTAGGCATTTATTCAAGCTCATAATGATCATACGACCATTCGTATTCGTAAGAGTCGTCTGGGTTTAAGTAAATCACGGTAACAGAGTCATTTAAATAGAACTTAACTTCGCTATCTACTTCTCCTAACTCAACCCTACCGCCGAGCTTTTCACACATTTTAACTAGTAGCTCTTTAGCATCAGAATATGAGGTTTCAGCTAATAAAAAAGCATGTGCATTTTCTTTAATTAAATAACCACTTGGTAACAAACCCTTTGCAGATTCAATTTTACTCTGTAAACCTTTTAAGCTGATCAGATTCTTGGACAGACTTTGGTGAGTCAAAGAATACTTCTGAGCAACACTTAGAATTGACTCTCCATGACATGCAACATCAATCATTGCTAAAATAGAGTCTTCTTTTAGTCTGGGCATAAATTGGCTAGTTAAAAACTGAACCTGTTTATCATCAAATAACATAAGCACCTCCAGTGCAACTTTTAAAGTTGAATTATAACTCACACCAAAAACATTAGCAACCCTTAGGGTTGCGGTGGAAATATTAAAGATGCCTAACGCTGCAATAAGCAGATTAAAATAGTGGGTTAAGATGTGGAGCGAAGCGAAACGTAACCCACTGTTTTAGTTGCGTTTAATTCCCTTATTAGTTGCCTATTTCACTGATTAGTCGTTTTACTTTATTTATGACCTTGCTTCTAAGATCCATTTTATCCGCTCCATAATGAAATCTCATATGGCAGTTAGGACAAACTGCAACAGTGTTCTGAATAGTATCACTTCCTCCTTCTGAAAGAGGCAATACATGGTGAACCTCTAAATAAGGATTACCATTTTCTTTTTTAAAAGGTGCTTCCATTTGGCACATTTCACAGTAGCCATTTGCTTCAATTAAAACCCAAGCTTTGACACTCGGATCTCTTTCATAACTATTAGTTTGCTGAATAGAAGTGCTAGGCGTTTTAATACCATTGGGAACTTCTAATTTATAGTGAATTAGATTTTCAACTTTATTTTCTAGTGATTGTCTGTCACTTGTAGGTAGAGTCATTTCTTTTGAAAATTTATTATTTGAAGCTTTACCGTTTGCAATTTCTACCCACAATCTTAAATCAATATTTTTATTATGAATAAGAATTCGTTTCGTACGGTTGCCACCTTTAGAGTTAGGATTTGCTTTTAGTGCAGCTTGTTCGCGACCTATTAACACACGAAGTGATTTAGCCTCCACACTTTGCAAACCAATTTCTGTAGAGCCATTAATAGCTATTGCTCGATCGGTTATATTGGGAAATATTGAGACTAAGGGAGCAGATATAACGTAAACATTAAAACTTGTAAATCGAAGATCCATCAGCCTTTGAATGATAATGTCGAAAGCTTCATTATATTTGGGGTTTCTAGTTGATGGTCCCCAAGACTCAAGAATTAAACCTGAAATATTAGAAATTGTTTCTAAATTATATTCAGAATCAAGCTCAATTCCATTTTCATCAATGATTACAGGCATCAAAGCTCCTAAGGGCAACTAACAGTATATTATCCATAATTCACGATAGTAACGGAGAATGGATTTTAAAATTAGTGCAATAAATAACAATTAATTCGTTAATAGTCAAAGCTTTACATTATTTTAATAATAGTAATATTCAATATTACTTTTGTAGAAACTAAGCATTACATTTTTATATAACAATCATTGCATCTGTATAAAAAATCAGTTGTTATAAGCTGTTTTTACGATCATCAAATCACCTTTTTTACAATCTATTCAAGATGTAATTCGAGCAAAACGATATAGCCTACAAACAGGAAAAATTTTCTATCTCTGTTTGTGACCCCAAGCGTGTTAGCTTACACAATTTTAAGTGGAAGCCTTAATCTTGTTAGCCTTTACGCATTCTCTATAAATTCCCATGAAACTACATTTACATGATAAATATTAAGTTCTTCGAGTTTTTTTCTAATTATAGGGAGAACTTCTTCTGGCCCTACCACAGCCTCGATATTTATGGAATCAAACCTAAAATCGCCGATACATCTCCATTCGCGTTCACGATAGTATGAGTTTTCTGCGTCTGTATCAAAGTCAGTTATTTTTACGAAGTTAGAATAAAAACCACCAACTTCCTGTTCATCTATTTCTTGTATTTCGACTTTGTTTTGTGAAGCCTGAGCCAATAGTTTCATAGCTTGTTGCTCTTGAAAACCTCCACTGTCACATAGGTATTCTGCAGCCATTGCCTGTAATTGAGGATTTAGAATTAGTTTACTAACAGCAGGTAAATTCTGTTTTGGAATGTAAAGTACAGGAACGAAATGACTGTGGATTGCTTCAGCCTTAAACCCAATAGCTACTTTCCCATAATACAGTGAGTGCGATGGCAGATCCTTAAAAGGAATATCAGTAACACAACAAAACTTATCTGTTTCAAGAGCCTCAGATATCTTTTCTGTACATGTTGCCTTTAGCATTGAAGAGTCAAGAATCAACCTGAGTGTTTCAGCAGCCTTACCATCGTCTAGTACAGGACCTTGCTCTGTAATATCTTTAGGGCATCTAGCTTGAGACCAATCAACACCTTCGGGAGATCCTGTGAAGTGCCAGTATATGTTTGAAAAGTATCTCTGCGACATGTATTAAATTTCCCGTTTAAGTCTTGTTAAGATTCGATTGCTTCAAATGTAGAGATTAAAAACAACGACATTGTACCTGCTAAATTTACAGCTAATTCTGCGTGCCTAGGTTTAGGTTTTACTGCACGAGGACTTGAACCGTGAGCATCACCATATTTATTTCTTAATGAGCCTAAACCATTAATAATACCGGAACAACCACCTAGTATTTGTTTAAATATTTTTTCAGAGTGTTGATCTGGTGATAGATTGAGTTCTTTTGCAGTGAGTCTATATAACTCAGATATTTCGATGTTCGTTTCATTAAACTCAATATTTTTAGCATGGAGAATATGTTTACAAACAGACTCAAGAATACTACGCGAGATTGTAATTGCACCTTCAGGATCTTGAGTTTTACGTTCAAGCGCTTTTTGCCACACGAAATGGATGCCACTAGCATCAAATTTACTTAAGACTTCATCAATACTCTTTGCAGGAGGTAAAGTTTGGTTCGTTTCGATGAATTCCAATAGAGGATTTAACTCATCATTCAAGAATACTCTGCGCTCAGCATAAGTCGTAAATTTATTTTTTATGAATAGCCAAAACTGATCAATATTTCTATTTTTCTTAAGCCATCTCGGAATTAATTCAGAATAATTAGGATTTGCGATTAAATGTTGACGCATTTCTTTGTAATGATTGTCATCAACTTCGCCACCTGTTGCTTTAGTTAGCACTAGGCTCTGGAGATATTCTACTCTGTCAAAATCATCATTAATAAATTCAATTTCAGTTAACACCTGACCCCCTTAATAAACTTAACAGTGCATTAGTCTGCATTCGCACTAATGTGCGAATGAAAAGCTAATTTATTAGATGTAGTTATAACAGGCTCCCATATGAAAAATAGGGATTTACATTGTTTTTGTGGGATTTAAATAATTTATTTAGGTGAGGAAGTCGAGCATATGCTTTATATAGAACTCTATAAATGCACATAAAATAAAAATTATTGAATAATTTCAATCTTTATGAATAAACCACAACTTCTGTAGCTGGGAGGAGGATTCTGGATTTTAATCTTTTACATCATAATTTCTAGGGCTCTTTGTGCCCCTTTGCGAGCTAGAATAGCAACTCGTTTCGCCCCCTTAGCGCCTTAACAAATCTATTTGATACTTGTAATTAAAGATTAAAGACCTGCCTTCACAGCTACACATTATTCTTCTTTGTTAGAAAATGCCTATAGCCACAAACCCAAATGGTTTAAAATATACTCAGTACTCAATCACCTAATAACCCACTTTGGCATGCTTTCAGCAACTGTCCTGCCAAATCATCATCATTAATCGCTCGTGATATCGCAACGCCACCAATTAGAATCACCGCTTTTTGTAAAGCTTCTGTTAACTCTAATGGCTGTTTATGATCCTTATTTTCAACTAAACGATTAACAAAACCTTTAAATACTTTTGTATAAGCGTCGCGTACTTGTGTATCACGTTGAGTAATATCGGTAACCATAAAAGCTAAAGGACAACGAACAAACTCTCCTTCTTTATGGTTTGTACTTAAATAGCTTTTTACAAAAGTATCAGTAGGAGTATTTGAAAAAAATGTCGTGATTTCGTTTGCTGAATTCATAACAGCTTCTGCGTATAAGTCAGATTTTGACTTGAAGTGGCTATAAAATGCACCTCGAGTTAATTCTG
This sequence comes from Psychromonas sp., assembly GCA_028041985.1. Classification (GTDB taxonomy): domain Bacteria; phylum Pseudomonadota; class Gammaproteobacteria; order Enterobacterales; family Psychromonadaceae; genus Psychromonas. The sequence goes on from JAOFNL010000012.1 coordinate 17,369, forward strand.
CATCAGCCATGACTTCGTTGATACCTACTAGCTCATAACCATGCAAAGAAAATAATTTAGCTGCACTACGCAGAATTCGTTGCCTTGTTAATGTTTTATGATCAGTTTGCCATGCCATATTTTTCTCTCTTTGATTACTTTTTATCACATTAGGGAATGTAGTCTGCCACAAAGTTAAAATATGTTCTTGAACATATTTTAACTACAAATATGATAGAGCTAAATCCATTCAAAAGAGTTAACTCAATGACAAATGAACCCCATATTTTTGGCCCACAGTTCAGTACCTTTGTTCGTAGCGTAATGCTTTGCTGTGAAGAAAAAGAAATTGAATACAGTATCGGACTTTCATTAGACAATAAAACGATTGAGCGTAAAAGCGAAGCTCACTTCGAAATCCATCCTTTTGGTAAATTCCCCGCACTCGTTGATGGTAAGAACAGAATATTTGAAACCGCGAGTATTTGTCGATACTTGGATGAAAAATATGCTGGTATTCCCTTGCAGTCCTCTAATATAGATGAAAAAACAATAGTTGATCAATGGAGTGCAGCAATTTCTACCTATATAGATAAGATACTAGTAAGAGACTATTTATTAGAATTTGCTTTTCCAAAAGGTGAAAATGGAACAGTAAGAATGGAAGTCTTAGCAGAAGCAGAACCTCAAGTACTTCAAGCTTTAAATAAATTGGAATTATTAATCGAAAATAATGAATTTATTTGCGGAAAACAATACAGCATAGCCGATGCGTTATTAACGCCTATGTTAGATTATCTTTTCTTTCTACCCGTAAAAGATCGTATCTTCCAATCCGTTCCAAAACTGAATAATTATATTCAGCGTATGCAACAAAGGCCTTCAGGCGTAAAAGTGTTAACGCATCAAGCGAAATAAGTAAATCCAATTAGTTTTATTTTCACTTTCAATAATACAATAACGGACACAGTTAACGAGCGAGTTAGGATACCAACTCGCTTTTTTACCTAGTTAACGTGCCATGGCTTTCAACGTTATGTGAGGGAGGTGAAATCACCTCCCAAATTAATATAAACCTAAGTGCCCCCAGGCGTGTTAGCTTAAACAATTTTAAGTTGAAGCCTTAATCTCTTGTTAGAGTGAACCTAACGCCTCACTAGAGATTTCACCCTCGCAAATTTTGCGAACATTTCCGGTCATAGTGCCAAAGAAATGTTTATCTAGTTTTATATTAATTATCCCCCCTGGCATATGAACGTTAATATTAGAATTACACAAACCTAATGCGTGCACTACAGAAGCTGCGGCGGTACTACTTGAGCCAGAAGCAAGAGTATAGCCAGCACCACGCTCCCAGATTTCTATTTGAATTGATGCTTCATCAATAACTTTAACAAATTGAACATTTGTTCGATTAGTAAACCTTGGATCATTTTCGATCAATCTACCGAACTCCTTTGCAAAAGAAGGCGTAACATCATCAAGTAAAATTACACAATGAGGATTACCAACATTTGCTAAGTAATAAGTAAATTCATGGCCTTTTATATTTATTTTTTCAGGTGTTGGTTTTGGCTCTCCAGTTAATTCATGAGTAAAACGAACTTTCCCCATACCGACAGATACAGAAAGACCTTTGTCACCGACAGTAGAATTTACAACCCCGCCTTTTGTCTGAATAGTAAATTCATTATGAGCGACAAGAGATTGATCCCAAAGATACCTTGAAAAAATGCGTAAGCCATTACCGCTTTTTTCAGCCTCACTTGCATCTGGATTGAATATTCTAAGAGAAAAATCACAACTATTACTTTCTTCTGGGCCATAAAGAATACCATCAGAGCCTATACCAAAGTGTCGATCACATATCGATTTTATATTGAATTCAGAAAGTTCTTCATTCAAATTTTTAGGATCTATGACTATATAATCATTACCTAAAGCGTGATACTTACTGAATTTCATATATTCACTCTAACGCCCCATTAAGAGGCTAAAAATAGTTGGTTAAAATAAGCGAGGCACGAGCAAAAACCAACTGTTTTTTGTCCTGCTTTAATGTTGTGTACGCCCAGCATGGGCATGAACTTATGAGGTGAAAGTCCTCTGTAGGAAGATCACCGTTTAGTAAAATATTGATTATTAAACGCTAACTACTAGCGAATGGCAAGGGCTTATCCGTGAGGATTGGTCTGGAGGAAGCCACTAGCAAATTTGCGAGCTGATGAACAAGAACATCATATGAGGCGTAGGCTAGAGGTGAGTTGGCACAAGACAACGAAACCACGTGATCTAATGGCCACCGTAAATGATGCAGCAGTGCAAAGAAAGTGCATGCTCTTATCTGGGGAGATCTGCTTAACAAGCGATCGGTCACTTAACCAGTCAGGCACTGGTTTATAACTGCCTTGGCTTTTCAGAGTCATCAACTGAAAAGAGCGAAATAGATGAAAACCGATAGCGCATATCGAGGTAACTTGATAAGTGATTAAGCAGAAGTCAGCAGACGGCATAGTAGCCCAATGCCCATCGTAATGGTTGGGACACGGTGAAGGCCTGAACATCTAAACCCTAGGAGATACCATATTGAACTTGAAACACAATAAATCACCATGTTGTGATAGTGCATCTCAGCGTTCAGATATGAACTATACCTTACATGATTATCCATTAATGACATTGATGCTCAGTGACGACAATATGAAAGCGGCATGGAAACATGTTAAAGCCAATAAAGGCGCGCCGGGTATTGACGGAATGAGTATCGAAGAGGCTGAGCCTTTTCTCTTAGCACATTGGAAAGGGATCAAAACCCAGCTGTTAGCAGGGACTTATTTTCCGCTGGCCGTAAAACGGGTCACTATTCCAAAACCTGATGGCGGAGAACGTCTGTTGGGGATACCTGCCGTTATAGACAGAGTGATCCAACAAGCGATTAGCCAAGTGCTCAGTCCCTACTTTGAGCCTACATTCTCGCCCTATAGCTACGGATACCGACCGGGGAAAAGTGCACGTCAAGCAGTCAACTACGTACAATCTTGCATTAAGCAAGGGTACAAAACGGCTGTCGACATTGACTTATCAAAGTTCTTTGATGAAGTAAATCATGACATGCTCATGAACCGGATAGGTCGTAAAATCAAAGACAAAGCGTTAATGCAATTACTGGGTCGATATTTAAGAGCCGGCATTGCAGACACTGAAACAGGGCTTTGGTTTCCTTCTGATAAAGGCGTCCCGCAAGGTGGCCCCTTATCACCACTTCTATCGAATATTTTACTCGATGAATTAGATAAGAAGCTAACACGGGAACGATTGCATTTTGCGCGGTATGCAGACGATATCATCATATTGGTGAAATCTAAGCCTATCGGCAATAAGGTCAAAGAAGATATTACTCACTACATCACTAAACGTTTGAAATTGATTGTGAATGAAACCAAAAGTCGTGTTGGGCCTGTTTCTGGCTCGAAGTTCTTAGGTTTTACATTCCAACGAGGACGGATAACGATCCACGATAAATCTTTGACGTTATTTAAAGAAAAAGTAAGAGCGTTAACCAACCGAAATTGGGGAGTTGCGATGAAAAAGCAAATTCACCAACTCAATCTGTTTTTACGTGGGTGGGGAAATTATTTTCTGATTGCTAATGCTTATCAGTTGACGGTCGATCTCGATCATTGGGTACGTCGTCGATTGAGAATGTGTTACTGGCGACAATGGCGAAGGCCACGAACCAAAGTGAGAGCATTAATCAAACTTGGT
>JAOFNL010000120.1 GCA_028041985.1 Psychromonas sp.
CTTTCAGGTGGCTTAAAAGCCACGCCCCGTATTTTAATCATCACAATGTAGTATCTTGGGGCGCTGGATTTTTCCAACCTGTTTGCGGGTGGCTTAAAAGCCACGCCCCGTATTTCAATCATCACAATTTAATATGTTTCGGCGCTGGATTCATCCAGCCTGTTTGTAGGTGGTTTAAAAACCACGCCCCGTATTTCAATCATCACAACTTAGTATCTTGGGGCGCTGGATTCATCCAGCCTGTTTGCAGGTGGTTTGAAAGCGACGCCCCGAGCTTCGAATATCGTTTATTGTATCTTTGAAGTGCTGGATTTTTCCAACTTGTTTGCAGGTGGCTTAAAAGCCTCGCCCCGTGTTTCAATCATCACAATTTAGTAGCTTGGGGCGCTGGATTTTTCCAACCTGTTTGCGGGTGGCTTAAAAACCACGCCCCGTATTTCAATCATCGCAATGTAGTAGCTTGGGATGCTTGATTCATCCAGCCAGTTTGCGGGCGGCTTAAAACCACGCGCCGTGTTTCAATCATCACAACTTAGTATCTTGGGGCGCTGGATTCATCCAGCCAGTTTGCAGGCGGCTTAAAAGCCACGCCCCGTGCTTCAATCATCACAATTTAGTAATTGTTACGCTGGATTCATCCAGCCTGTTTACAGGTGGTTTAAAAGCGACGCAGCGTGTTACTTAGCCGCTTTATACCGCACTGATAAACTCAAATTACGAGCAATAAAAAAGCGAATAAATATTCGCCTTTTTAAAATATGCTAATCACTTAGCTTAATATCTTCTTACGATTAATGGAATGGGAATAAGTAAGACATCCATGAAGACATACGTAATAAAATCTTACGCATCACCGCAACATGGGTAAAACTATCTGAATAAATAGCTGATTGCCCATAGGCGCCACCAGGTATTATATCGCGGTACTGATCAAAGTCTGGATCTGTGATTGACATGACAACGGGAACCCGGCCAGGAATAGAAGCGCGAAGATTATAATTAAGTAACGCACCCGTCGCTTGTAATTCACCTTCTGCAAGTACAGGTAACACCTGAACAACTTCCCCAGTGAATACTTTACCTGGTATAGCATCAAATGCCATTTCAGATTCAAAGCCAGCCTCTAAACGTAACGTACTGTTTTGACGATACCAACCAACATATCTGAAAGAATCTTCTTGTACAAAGACCATTGCGGGACGTAAAGGCATAGGAACAACATATAAACCAGGATAAACCATCATCTGTGTAACATAACCATTACCACGAGCACGTATTACGGTTCTTTCTAGATCATATTCAGCTTCTGTTAATTGTCCTTTTAAGTTGTCGACTAAAGATTGTTGCGCATCAACATTTTCTTGGGAACCTAGTTTTTTACGTCTAAGTTCTAACGCTCGTTTTAAATCTTTTTCCGCCTTGATCAATTGAGCACTTAATGAGTCAACTTTAGATTGGTAAGGAAGAGGATCAATAGTGAATAATATATCGCCTTCTTTTAAATGCGTGTTTGGTTTAACGTCTACGGAAACAACCGTTCCTCTTACCGCAGGGATAATTGGGGTAGTTACAAAATACTCTCTGCTTGCTTCAGAATAGGGGTGATTATAGTTCATCAGCATAATTAATGTGCCAAGTAATAAGATCCCACCCAATACAGCAGTCGGTACCGACCATTTATTCAACGGAATATTAAATACTTTGAAAATAACAACACAAATTGCAGCATAGGTAAGTATCAGAAGTAAATCCATTATTTATCTCCTTGCTGTTCAGCAATAATCGACTTTTCTAAATCATGAAAAGTATGAGACACTTTTTGATCAGGATGCTCTACTTTATCCTCGACATCGTGAACTTTATCTTCAACATCGTGTACCTTTTTAACTTGCGATGATAATGCTTCTTCCAATACTTCAATTCGATTTTGCAATTTAATCAATTGTAAGTTCGTTTCGCTGTTATTTTCTTGCGCTTTTTTATCAGTAAAGCCCCACCCTCTATCTTCACGATATAAGGTTGCCCAAATCCACAAAAATGGCCAAAGCACATGTAATGTTAGCAAGCTTATCCAACCTGCGACATGAATTGCATCTTGTTGTGGGTGGTTACGATGCTTAGCTATATCATATGGAATATCATGAATCATGATCACGCCATAAAATAAAGTTACGGTAGCAAAAACCAATATTCCTAATGCGACATATTCGAGCATATTAACATCCTTTGATTTAGATTAATTTTCCAATTAAATCGTATTATTGCAGATATAAAAAAACCCATCCTGTAATTTGCTCAAATATCATAAAGCAATCACAAAATGGGTCAATACAAGTCAAGAATTAGTCTATTTAAAATTATTTATCTTCAAACAAAGGCATTTTTTTAAGGTAGGTCGTTAGCAGTACAATTCTCATGCCATTAACACGCCCTTCAATATGTTCAGGGTTATCTGTTAATGAAATATTACGAACGGGTGTACCGCGTTTAGCCGTAAAATTGCCTCCTTTTACTTCTAAATCTTTAATCAAGGTAACATTGTCACCTGCAACTAGAACGACACCATTTGAATCACGTGTTGGGGCAACATCTTCTAATTGATCTGCAGCCACACCATAATCTGCCCACGCTTTTTGTTCATCTTCCATATACATCATGTCTAATAAATCTTGCGCCCATGTTTCTCCTGCTTTACTTAAACGTGTGAGTAAACGGAAAGCGGTAACTTGAACTGCAGGAACTTGGCTCCACATGCTGTCATTCAAACAACGCCAATGGTTATTATCCATATCTGTCTTTTTTTCTATCTGTGACAAACAAGTTGCACATACTAATACAGATTTATCCGAATTGGGCTCTTTAACTGGCGGCACTTCAAAAATAGAAAGAGAATCAGTTGATGAACATAATTCGCAGCACCCGTTGCTACGTTCCGTTAAAGCGGCAGTAATTGGCATAATAAGACCTTAATTTGTATGGGATAAATATCGGGCGCTATTATGCGCCCTTTTACCCACAAAAAAAACCTTGGGAATAATTTTCCTTGCTTTTAATATTAATCACAGATGGTATTAGGAGTACCTTGTACCTGTGAGTTTATCGTCGACAACAAAGAATAATCATCAATATATGCAGAATCAAAAATATCGTTTTCTAATGACATTAAGACTACACCACCCGCATCACTTTCTGCATATTCAGTTTTATCTGTCACTGTAGGTATACCATTATAATAATAGTAAGTGCGTGAAGAGGTTTTATCTAAACAAACATCTGTATAATTGTGATCGAAAATATCCGCAAAACTTTTAGTAAGACCTCCAGTACTTATTCCTTGTGATGGAATGGCGATAACTAGTTTATTTTTAACAACACAACGCTCATCCGTCCAATATGTCACTGACTCTTCTGCATCTTCAATATTATCATCTTCATCATTACTTGCTTCTTCAACCGTTAATATATGAATGAAGTCAGCATAATCTACTGCGTCATCAGACACATGATCAAGATCATCACCGCTATCTACTGCAAAGCTTAATAACATATCCTCATCATGCACAGTATCTTCAACTGACTCAATTAACGTTTCAAAATCGTCTTCGTCATCTTCACTAGGAAATTGCCAGTAAATATCTATACCATCAATGGCATAATCATCAAATAAATCTTCGATTTGTTCATTCAAAGTGTCTAATGCCGTTGAACTATTCGCAATAGAAACAAATGCAGAATCTGAATCATTTCCTATTGAAAATAGAATTAATGTTCCTTCACCTGAATCAACTACAGCATCAATTAAGTAATTGAGTTCATCTTCTAAATCATCCGAAATAGTCAAAGTACCATCAGAGCTAACAGCAATTTTTTCATAGATGATATGTGTTAACATTGAAAAATCTATCTCATCGATGATGTCTTCATCAAGGTCAGATAAGTAAGCGATCTGCTTAAAATCCACATCAGTTACATCTTCATCACAAACGACGGGATCTTCTTCCCAGTTGTCTTTTAGGAAGGTTGATATTTTGGTATCACAAGCAACTAAGGCGATCGAAATGATACAGACGGAGAGACTTTTCGTTAATGTTTTAAATTGTAGGGGCATTTTCACAAGCGATTTTCCATTAGCTATTAAGCATTGGTTGATAATTTCACTTACCTTAATAGGTGAAGCAAGCTAAAATAAGCGGATAATCCCTTCCGCACCTCATCACATTAGGCAAACCTATGAATGAAGCATTAAATATTACAGATCAAACTTTAATTTTACATCGCCACCCACGTCGCAAAAACGAAACATTACAAGCCTGGGATTCAGCTGATGAATACTTGATCAATCACTTTAATGAAAATGAATTAAACAAATACATCACTGAAGATGGGCAATTACTCATTATTAACGATGGTTTTGGTGCATTAAGTTGTTATTTTAAAGACATAGAAAGAACCGTTGTTTCTGACTCTTTTTTATCTGTTAATTCTATTAAACTCAATATGCAACGTAACCAATGTCTACCTGAGACATTATTAATTCAAGATAGTTTACAAGAACTACCCACTAATGTGAAAGTTGTATTAATAAAAGTACCTAAAACACTTTCTTTTTTAGAGTATCAGCTTCAACAATTGAGTACCGCAATCAATGAAGAGACTATTATTGTTGCAGCAGGAAAAGTGGATGCAATTCATAAATCAACATTGGCACTCTTTGAAAAATATATTGGCACCACTAAAACATCACTTGCTAAGAAAAAGTCACGACTAATATTTAGTTTGCCAGATCAACGCGTGATACAAGAAAAAGAAATCCCTCTGACTTGGGAAATTGAAAAGCAAGGTTGGACAATTCATAACCACGCGAACGTATTTTCTCGTAATCATTTAGATATTGGTGGTCGATTCCTAATGGATAATTTACCAGAGGGCGATTTCATAAAAGTGGTTGATTTAGGCTGTGGTAATGGTGTTGTAGGTATGGCAGCCGCAGAAGCTTACCCAGAGGCTCAAATTACATTTATTGATGAGTCATATATGGCTGTGGATTCTGCACGTATCAATATGTTAAAGAACTTTGAAGAAGAGCGTTCTGATAATGCTCGTTTTGTTGTTAACAATGGACTTGTTGGTTTTAAAGGACGCAGTTACGATCTAATTTTATGTAACCCACCATTTCATCAACAACATACCATTACTGACCACATCGCTTGGAGTATGTTTAACGATGCACACTTTTGCTTAGCAGTGAATGGTGAGTTGGTGATCGTAGGTAACCGTCACCTAGATTATCAAGATAAATTAGAACGTATATTTGGTAACTGTGAATTGATTGCAGAAAACAAAAAATTCGTTATTTTACGTGCAATAAAAATGGAATAGCTTTTATTACAATTTCAAAAAGCAGCAAAAAGCTGCTTTTTTTATTTAGCTATTCATTAATGAGAACATTATTTTTTGATTAATGCTTTACTACATGAATGAATATCAGCGTAAGAGTTAGATTTCACTTTAAGAGTAGATTTCGATAACTCCACAATTTGTCCAGATTCATTAATAGTTTGAGGTAAAATAGTTTTTAAATTCAAAAACTGATCTAGCTGAGGATGGCTAACATTTACAAATTTTATCTCGTCAGATGACATTATCAATTGATCATTTTTAATACTCCAGCTAGAACTGTCAGTCGCTTTATATTTTATAACTGGCATGTTGGGGATATAAAATAAAAGTGTCCCAAATCCTTTAGATTTTCCATTTTCAGCAAAGTTGATATTATAATTAATGTTAATTTTCATTTTAGTTCTAGGCTCTACAGTGTCATGTTGACAATGCCACACACCATATAAGTCTTTTTCATCTATACTCACTTTAGAATTAGCGCTAGCTTTTGTAGCAATGGTCGATTGCATCTTAATATCAGTATTACCCGTCGCTGCAATACTTGGCATAGCATAAATAGCCCCTAAAAATAGTGTTGATAACACAAAACATATTTTAGTGACTCGATTCTGTTTATTAATACTCAACACATTCATTATATTCATATTGCCCTATTTCAGTATTTGCTAAATTGCACGA
>JAOFNL010000121.1 GCA_028041985.1 Psychromonas sp.
ATCAGTGACTCATAGCGTTTATCGGTTAATATTTTCATGAATGCCACTAACGCATCTATTTTACGATCGGTTAAAGCTTGTGCCTTAAGATCTTCAGTATCTACAGTATTAGGCACTTCCGGCGAACGCCAAGGCTTATTAGTTTCAGGGTTAATTGTTCGCTCAGGATTATTATAATGATCATAAAACTCCATCACTGTACGCAAGTTCTTAAATACACCATTATGCATATAAGGTGCTGTCACAGCGACATTACGTAATGATGGATTTTTAAATTTACCATCAAATTTAGGGTCGTCTACTGCCGGGTTTTCTAATAAGCCATGATCAATATAATCAGCTTTTAAACCCGCTAAACGAATGATCTCAGCATTAGAAGGCACTCCGATATTACGATATTGATGATTAGTAAAAGGCTCTTGTTGGCTGTCTTCTACTTTTAACATATGGCAGGTATTACAATTAACATTGTTATTAGAGAAAAATAAAGTACGACCAAGGTCTTCTAACACCGTTAAATTATATTCGCCTCTTAAAAAGCGATCATATTTACTATCATAAGTCGCAAACTGCTCTGTATTTTCAAATGCCTGTATTGCATTCGCAAAAGCTTGAAAAGCAGGTAAAACAGTATTCTTCGCTGATGAGTCAAATACCGACTCACCATATAAACGTTTAAAGGTTGCTACATAAAAAGGGTTTTCTTGAATGCGTTCCACTAATGCTTCTGCATTAGGTAAACCCATTTCTACAGGGTTCAATGGCGGCCCCATTGCTTGGTCAGATAATGTATTCGAACGTCCATCCCAAAATTGTCCGCCTACATACTCTTTTAAAGTACCATCAAAATGAAACGAAGGAGATGTATTAGCATATCCAGCCATCGGGGCATTACGCCCACCAAAGGAATGTCCATCATCGCCTAACGAAGCAATCCCCTGCCCTACATTTTTACGATGATCGGTGAAGGCATTTGCTGGATCATGGCAAGTTGCGCAAGACATGGTGCGATTGGCAGAAAAAGCAGTATCTAAGAATAATATCTGCCCTAACTGAGATTCTGTGAGTTGATTTTCAGCAGCACTTGTTCCTGTTAAAGCCACTAATACCCATAAACCATAAAATATTTTTTTCATTTCAGTTCCGTCGAATAGTTTTATAAATTTCAAAAAATGGCTGAAAAATTATTTTTCGAATGCCATCAAATTTTTCCCTTTTACCCCTGCCTAAACCAAATTTTTGCTCTGAAGGAACATCTTTAGATAACCGCAAGGTACCAAATATCCAATCCCACAGCGCTAGTACACTACCTAAATTTTTGTGAATGTTTCTCTGTTGATGATGCACCTGATGTTGTGCAGGCGATATTAATAAACGCTCCAACCAACGACCATAACCTAAGCGAATATGGCTATGTCTTAAATTTCCAGTAAAAGAAAAAAGAATAACAATAAAAATATTCCCGCCTAATACTGAATAAAGATTCAATCTGGCACCAAAACAAAAAATAAAGCAACCAGTCACGACACCAGCAACCAGCGCATTACGTAATGCAAACAGCATGATTTCCACTGGATGCAAACGATAAAATGTCAATGGATTCAATGATTCAGCACTATGATGAACCTGATGAAACTTCCATAGCCAAGGGTTTGTATGCATCCAACGATGTAACCAGTAACGACTGAGATCACCGAGTAAAAATAAACATAGGGTATAAACCACAATGATATCGTGATAATACCAAGACAAAAATAATGGCTCGCTCAAGGTTTTTAAAGCGTTCAATGTCCAAAGAGCGACTGTATTAGCGGATAATAAAACCGGTAATATAAATATGACCTTGAACACCCAATTCACTAAAAAATAGCGATAATCTAACTTTGCATCATCACTTAACCAGTAGCCTTTTAATGTCGTTAACGATATTTTCTGACCTTGAATAAGAAGCCAAATAACCGCAATAACAGCACTCGCCGCTAGGTAGCCCCAAAATATTCGGTTGCTACCATTTAAAAAGAGCGCTAAAGGTGTATCAATCGCCATCTGCATCAATTAAATTCGCCGATACGCCAATCTGGCTGACTAGATGTTGATAGAATGTAGTTTGAAGCTCTGATAATTTTTGAGATACAAGTGCCATGTCCTTTGAATTAAAATCATGATCAATAGGTGTATTCTTATAAGCAAGCGTGGCGGCTTCTAACGCCATTTGTACTGCTTTGATCCCTGCCTTTCCTTCTTTTTCATACGCAATTGATGCGACATTAGGTTGTTGGCTTTCTGCTAACAGTTGATGATTAGTTTCTAATATTCCACCTATAAACACCCAAGATGCCTCACTGTATGGATATTGCTGAGTTTCGGGTTTAGCAGCCCCTGGATTAGTTTTTGTTAAACCACTAACTTGAGCAATACGCCAATCACGCGTTTTATAAATATGTTCAATTTCTGCATTGACTACCAATGATAAACCTCTGTCCACATCGAAAAGAAATGCATCACGATTGGCTTTATAACCATCGCTAATTTGTGTTAATCGTTTACAAACATTGGCAACCATGATTTCAGCGAACTCTTTTCTACGTTCAGACCATTCACCACTAAACATCACTGAATCAATTGCCCCCATCGTCTTATATGAGTTTTTATATAACGCTGTTGATGCTTTTGTATCACGGGCAACCAAACGTTCAATACTTTCATGAATATCTTCATTTCCACTGTGGAAATAGTCAATCATCAAGGGATAGTCCATTGCGTTCATATCATAGTCACCCAGAATATAGCTCGCTTGTACTTGTGCCCACCCTTTTGCCAAATTAGCAAAGGCTTGATGGCGCTCTTCACTCGATTTACTCTGTAAAGAGGTTTGCAGATGAGTACACTCTTTCACTGCATTATCTGCATTGTATTGCAGCACATTGTCATAAATCGAAGCATAAGGATCTTTTTGCTGAGCAAAGCTCAAGACTGGTACGCTAAGCAGACAGATAAATGACAGGGGGGTAAAAATTTTCATAATTGCTCCAGAAAGTGTAACAAGGCCAAGCGTTGTTCTTGGTCTAGTTTAATAAATTTTGATTTAGCCATTTCAGCTTCTCCACCGTGCCAAAGTATGGCTTCTTCCGGTGTTTTCGCGCGCGCATCATGTAAAAAACGCTGGTGTGCTCGAACTCTAGCACCGACACCCCATAAAGGGGCAGTACGAAATTCTCGTTCGGTTGCAAGAAACTCTGGGCGACCATCTTGCAGTTCATCGCCCATGTCATGTAGCAGTAAGTCAGAATAAGGTTGAAACTCAATGCCTTCAGAAGTTGTTAATGTAGGACGGTGGCAACTAGCACACCCTACCGTTTCAAATAACTTTTTCCCCTGATTCGCTTTATTATCAAGCGTAATCGTTTGAGGGGCTTTGTGATCACGTATGAAGGAGGCAATGGCCTGTAAACGCAACATAGGAAGATCTAAATGCCCCAACCTTGTATCATCACCTTTAGGTGCGGCCAAGCAATCAGTTTGAGCAGGTTGACAAAGTTCTTCGGGGAAATGTGGGTTGGTTAGCCCTAAGTCATGTGCTGCGGCATTGGCAGTTTGAGCAACAATATTAGGCGCACTGGCTTTCCAATTTAAACGACCTAATATTTTTTCATCTTGATCGGGTGAGTTTAACCAATTAGCACGTCCACTGATTCCATCATCATTACTATCAGAAGGATCTTCCCATGCAAGAATTTCTTTCTCGGGAACTTGTTCAATTAACCGTAAACCTGCCAATATAGGAGGTTGTCTTAGAGAGATAACCGTGTCTTTAGCTAAAGGCCCATACGCTAACTGATCTAAATAAGGGATGAATTTAGTCAATAACAAAGACTGGCCATCGGGGTAAGTAAAAGAGATGAGTTCCATATTTAGTCTAGTTTGCGCTTCAGGCTTTACTTTACCATTTCCCCTTATAGAAACTTGAGCACCATAGACAGGATCCGGGACGTTTTCATGCATAGGTGTATCAATGTTATTTATTAACCAACGCGAAGATTGTTTACTAGGCTGAGTTAATTTAAAAACTAAACTACGTAATGGCTGATTATCACTACTAATTGTTGCTGCACTGCCATTGTTAATATGGCAACTGACACAAGTATTTGAACTAAAATGAGGGCCAAGGCCATCTCGAGCTGTTGTTGCACTTGGTGCTTCTACCCATGGAATAGTGAAAAAAGAACGCCCTAAAATATATTGGTCAAACTCTTCATCTGACATTTTAATGGCATGAGAAAAAGGTTGTTTGCCAGCAGCATTCGTGAATTCATCGCTATTCACATTGTTAGTACTACTGTTCGTTTCACTATGAACAAAATGACTGGATGCTAGTATTAAAAAAAGACTACCAAGCAAATTTTTTGCGGACTTACGATAATTACTTTTCATAAATTAATTTCAAAAATACGTTACACCTATTAGGAAACGAGAAACGCCACCGACCGAATTCGGCGAGTGGCGTTTATAATGATGAGCTTACTGTTTTACAGTATCATAGCCCTTAAAGCTGTGTCTCTTCAGCATCAGTTACATCACTCGTAGTTAGTGAAATATCATAGGCTTTAGACACAATCACCATTTGGTCACCTAGGCGACGTAATTGATTTTTAAGTGTCACAATATTCTGTACACTTTCTTCATTTTCAGGTCGAATTTGATAATCAAAATGCATTTTAGTTGTAGCTAATGTATCGATTGTTGCAATACGAGCTTCGATATCAGCCATCAATTCATTAATTTCCGCTTGCTCTTCCATCGTTAGGTTATCAATGAAAGCTGGTCCCACTTTTTTAGCTTTGTATTCACCTAATAATACGTTTTTAATACCTTGATAATTTAATGCAATATCACGGTGTGTATTATCAGAAAAACATGAATGCTCATCTTCTTCACTTGGTGTTAAAACAGCAACAGCAATACGCTCGTTCGCTAATTCTGATTTAGAAAATACACCAACACCAGCAAGTATTTGTTTTAAAGAAGTGCTAGGTTGAATATTTTTAGATTTTTGCTCGCCGGTTAATTGCTCTAATAAAGCAGCGCGGTAAAGACCATTCACACCATTGACTTCTTTATCCCAAGCACCAGATACAACGCTTAAATCTGCAACTAACTTAGTTGCTACTGCATTAAGGAAATCTAAACGACGTTTTGCTAACTTATCAGTTGTAAAATCAGATAGTGGACGTTGACCTGCAGTCATTGCGCCATTGCTGATCATATCTTCAATCATATTGTTATAATCTTGATCTTGTCCCCAAAGCATAAATTCAATTGCATGGTAACCTGCTGCAACATTGGCATCACCGCCATTGGTATTCAATTCGCCCAACACTTCAGGAGTTAATGTTGTCACATCAATGGCAGTAACCTCTTCACCGCCCGGTGTGAATAATCCTGCCGTATCAATGATGTTACCACTTGTGCGTTTGTTATTTGCATCAATGGTATAATCGATCATATTTTCGTCTAAAGGCCATGAATTTAATTCGCCCTCTAAACCACCGTAAGTTTCAGCAACCCAGCCATCTTCGGCATCAATAGGACCATTTGAAAGACGAAAAACTTCAGTTGTACCATAACTTTCACGAGAAACTAACCATGCATCTTTCGCTGTTTGTAACGACTTTTCTGTTGGATTTTTTGAAAAAGCAATAAGAGCAGTTTGCAATGCTTTTGCATCTTTAACAGCATCCGAATAGTTAACAGAAGCAATGCTTGCATAAGTAGATAATGTTTCTAGTTTATCACTTTGAGAAACAGCTGCTTGACTTGGTACAGAAAAAGCTAAAACAGCGCCTGCGATAATTGTACTTAAAATTGTTCTTTTCACTTTCTTTACTCCTAGACACATTAAAAATTTATAAGTTTTGTA
>JAOFNL010000122.1 GCA_028041985.1 Psychromonas sp.
CAATCATTGGTCATTTAATTAAGCGGAATGGTATAATACCGATTACATTAAAAAGTTAAATAGATCAGTTAATTAATGTAATTGGAATAAATTGCATCATAAAAAAGAAAACCTACAAAGCTTAATACTATTGTAGGTTTAATATAATCAATTAAGTTTAGCGATTAAGAGAAGAAACTAACTATCTGCGCTTGAATGCCTTCACTATCAAGTTTTAACATGTGGTAAATTTCTTGCTGCGTTCCTTGCTCAATAAAGGAATCAGGTAAGCCCAAATGTAATATTTGACCTTGATATAGCTGAGACATTAAAAACTCACTGACCGCTGAACCCGCTCCTCCTGCAATGCTATTCTCTTCAATCGTCACCACTTGATCATGAGTTTTCGACAATTTAGTTAGAAGTGATTGATCCAATGGTTTTACAAAACGCATATCTACTAAAGTTGCATTTAAATTTTTTGCTACTGGTATTGCGGCCTGTAAAAAAGTGCCAAAACAGAGTATTAATGTTTTTTCACCTTCTGCAATAATATTGGCTTTACCAATTTCTAATTGTTCCATTTTATCATTAACAGTGATGCCTGTGCCGCTACCGCGAGGATAACGAACTGCTGCGGGTGTATTAAGAAGGTAACCTGTATAAAGCATGTTACGGCATTCTTGTTCATCTGAAGGTGTCATTACCACCATATTAGGAACGCAACGCAAGAAGGTTAAATCGTATGCTCCTTGATGTGTTGGACCGTCAGCACCAACAATACCCGCTCTGTCAATGGCAAATAAAACGCCAAGATTTTGTACCGCTACATCATGGATAACTTGGTCATAAGCGCGTTGTAAAAAGCTTGAATAAATAGCCACTATAGGTTTTAAACCTGCGATAGCCATTCCCGCTGCTAGCGTTACCGCATGCTGCTCTGCAATGGCTACATCATAGTATTTATCAGGATGTCGTTTAGAAAACTCCACCATACCTGAGCCTTCTCGCATTGCTGGTGTGATAGCTGTTAATTGGGCATCTTGATCTGCCATATCATTTAACCATTGGCCAAATATCTTAGAGAAAGTAGGTGCACTGGCTTTAGGGGTTGGTAATGCTTCATCAGGAGTAAATTTAGGCACGGCATGATAGCCGATCGGGTCTAGCTCAGCCTGTTTATAGCCTTTGCCTTTTTTGGTCATCACATGGAGAAATTGAGGTCCTGGGTGTGAGCGCATATTACGTAAAGTATCAACTAAATCGATAACATTATGACCATCCATTGGACCTATATAATTAAAACCAAACTCTTCAAAAATAGTAGCGGGTGATACCATTCCTTTTAAATGTTCTTCAGTTTTTTTAGCCAACTCTTTAATTGGTGGCATAGTTGATAATACTTTTTTGCTGCCTTCTCGTAATTGAGTATATAAATCACCAGAAAGGATTTTGGCTAAATGATTATTTAATGCACCAACATTTTCCGATATAGACATTTCGTTATCATTTAAAACAACCAACATATCATTATGCAATGCACCTGCATGATTCAAAGCTTCAAAGGCCATACCCGCTGTGATTGCTCCATCACCAATGACCGCAACCACTTTACGATTTTTTTTCTCTTTTTCTGCTGCTATAGCTAAACCTAATGCAGCACCAATAGATGTGGATGAGTGACCAACACTTAATACATCATATTCACTTTCTTCGCGCCAAGGGAAAGGATGCAAGCCTTTAAATTTCCGAATACTTGCCATTCGGTCTCTACGACCAGTAAGTATTTTATGCGGATAAGCTTGATGCCCTACATCCCAAATTAGATGATCAAATGGAGTATGGTAAACGTAGTGTAATGCAACCGTTAACTCTACGACACCAAGCCCTGAAGCTAGGTGACCACTCGTTTGGCTAACACTCGTTAATAAAAAATGTCGCAATTCTTCACACAAAGCAGGTAGCTGCTGTTTTTTTAATAAACGCAGATCTTCTGGGTAATTAATATTAGCGAGTAGCGGGTAATTTTTTAAATCCAAAGGCATATTTATTTATCACGTTTAATGATGTAATGAGCGAACAACTCAAGTAACTGTGTATTATAAGGCAATTGTGATAAAGCATGAAGCGCTTCTTGGTATAAGGTTTGCGCTTTTTGTTGTGCACCTTCTAATCCTAGTAAAGCAGGATAAGTAGATTTGTTGAGTTGTTGGTCTGAACCTTGCGGTTTACCTAGCGTTTCAGTGTCACTAATAATATCTAAAATGTCATCTTGAACTTGAAAAGCTAAACCAATAGCTGTTGCAAATTGTGTTAATAATTTAAATTCTTCTGGCTGAATATCATTTTTAGTTAATGCCCCCATCTGTACCGCGGCAATAATCAAAGCGCCCGTTTTGGCATTGTGAATAGCTTCCAATTCAACTAAAGAAATAGCTGTATTTTCTGCCTTAATATCCAAAAACTGGCCCGCACACATACCTTTTTCACCCGATGCTTTCGCTAAAGTGTTAATTATTTTTAATTGTGCCTGAGAAGAAAGTGAGTCTATTTCGGTTGATAAAATATCAAATGCTAACGTTTGTAGCGCATCACCAGCAAGAATTGCAGTGGCATCATCGTATTTAATATGGCAAGTTGGGTTTCCGCGGCGTAAATTATCATCATCCATTGCAGGAAGGTCATCATGAATTAATGAATAAGCATGAATACATTCAATGGCCGCCGCAATAGGGTCCAACACTTCTAATTTTGAATTGAGCATTGTACCGACAGCATAAACCAAAAAAGGTCTAACACGCTTTCCACCAAGCAATGCGCCATAACCCATTGATTCATTTAAAGTCAATGCAATAGGACTTTGATGGTTGATAAATTTTTCAAGTTGCAGGTTTACACGCACTTGATATTGTTGCATAGCAGAAATCAGCTGAGTCATGTTGAGTTACTTAGTAATAAAAATATAGGGAAAATTATTCTTTAAATTCTTGCAATGGTGCTTGGAGATCATTTTGCATTAAAATACTGACTTGCTGTTGCGCATGTTGCAATTTTTGGCTATTACTACGTGCTAGTGAAATACCGCGTTCAAATTGTTTTAATGCATCTTCAAGGGGTAACTCACCTTGCTCTAAATGTTGAACAATTTGTTCAAGTTCACCAATTGCTTCTTCATATTGCATATTTTCAGGTTTTTTTAAGGCCATGAGTCATCTCGTTGTAATATTTTATGCAAGACTACCGCGACTGTTTAATATGTCAAACTAAGGGGCATAAATAATTTCGAAATAGTGAAGTTGTGAGCTGTTTATTAACCTATATAAAATGTTGTTTTAAATGGTATATGTTTGTCTGCAAACTAAAAAGAAGTGGCTATACTATTTGTTAGCAACGGCTTAATTTTTATATTGAAAGGATTTACTTGTGGATTTAGCAACTCTAGTTGGAATTTTAGGCGCATTTGGCTTTGTAATCATGGCTATGTTGATGGGTGGTACCATCGATATGTTTATCGATGTTACCTCTATTCTTATTGTTTTCGGTGGAACCACCTTTGTGGTAATGATGAAATATAATATTGGGCAATTTTTTGGTGCGATAAAAATTGCTATGAAAGCCTTCATGTTTAAAATTGATGCCTCAGATGTATTAATTTCTAAAATAGTTGAAATGGCAGATGCAGCACGTAAAGGTGGATTTTTAGCATTAGAAGAAGCTGAAATAACCAATGGCTTTATGCAAAAAGGCATAGATATGTTGGTGGATGGGCATGATGCCGATGTTGTTCGTAATACATTACAAAATGATATACGTTTAACTGCTGAGCGACATGAAGTGGGCGCAGAGATATTCAAAAATTTTGGTGATGTTGCACCTGCTATGGGAATGATTGGTACTTTGGTCGGATTAGTGGCGATGTTATCAAACATGGATGATCCTAAATCTATTGGGCCTGCAATGGCGGTTGCATTATTGACCACTTTATATGGTGCTATTGTCGCTAACATGGTTGCCTTGCCTATTTCAGATAAATTGAAACTTAGAGCGAATGAAGAAAAGTTGAATCGTAGTCTGATTTTAGATGGTGTACTAGGTATCCAAGATGGTCAAAACCCTCGAGTAATTGAAGGTGTTTTACGTAATTATTTACCTGAGTCGAAACGAGGTAATGGTGCCGCTGACGAAGGTACTGAATAATGGAAGAAGAATGTAAATGCCCCCCCGAAGGGTTGCCTGCTTGGATGGGAACGTTTGCCGATTTAATGTCATTATTAATGTGCTTTTTCGTTTTACTTTTATCATTTTCAGAAATGGACGTGATGAAATTTAAGCAGATAGCAGGTTCGATGAAATATGCTTTTGGTGTGCAAAATCAAATAGAGGTGAAGGATATTCCTAAAGGTACCTCTGTCATCGCACAAGAGTTTAGACCTGGTAAACCAGAACCAACTCCAATAGAAACAATTATGCAACAAACCATTGATATCACGAAAGCAAAATTAGATTTTATCGATGGAGATACGAGTAAAGCGGGCGGTCAAGAAAATGTTAAGAGCCGCAAAACCTCTCCTGAGGTGGACCAAGAAGAGACGGCTGTAGCAGATTCAGAATCTCAATCAGAATCTGATGCTCAAGGCGAGAAAGAGGAAGCCCCTACGCAATCTGAAGATAAATCGGATACACAAGCAGAATTAAAAGATCAAACTCCTTCTCCTGGTGTCACTGCACAACAAGGGCTAGCCAAAAAAGTAGCGAAAGATTTACGTGACGAAATAGAAGATGGCGCTATTGAAATCGAAGCGTTAGGACAACAACTTATTATTAGAGTAAGAGAAAAAGGGGCTTTCCCTGCGGGCTCTGCATTCTTGCAACCTCGTTTTAGACCGGTGATCAATAAAGTTGCTACTATATTGCTCGATGTTCCTGGTGTCATTACTATTTCGGGACATACAGATAATGAACCGGTTCAATCTGAGTTATATCGTTCTAATTGGGACCTTTCTGCTCAAAGAGCAGTTTCTGTTGCTCATGAAATGTTGAAAGTTAAAGGGATGAGCGATAAGAAAATTCAAGTGGTGGGTTATGCTAATAGTGCCCCATTAACTGAAGGTAAAACGGCATCAGATCGTCGTCGAAACCGCCGTGTTGAAATCATGGTGATGCAAGGAGAAGCTGCAGAAAGTGATGAAATAGACACTAATAAAGAAGTTACTTTCTAGTGGCTATTGATCTTCTGAGTTTGTTTTTGCAGCAATTTGTAGGCTATTTAGACATAGGCTACGCCTCGTCTACCTCGATCAAAACGTGCTGAGTTGAACAAAATTCGAATGGCAAAGATCAACTGCCTCTACCTTATTAAGGTTTAATTCGCGTTTTTTCTGCCATGATTGTTTATTTTCTTTCTGTGAATCATGATGGCCAGGAATGTCAATTTTTAATTAACATTCCTGGTTGTCATGATAAAGTACCCTACTCAGAGCAATCTCAACTATTTATCATTTTATAAATTATACCAATTGTAGTAAGTATGAGATCTAAATTTTGCGCAGAAAAAACAATTCAATTCGAGGCGTAAATTGACGTTAATGGTTATTCCCTTTACGAAATTTACAACGAAGAAGTGATTTTTTTTGGCCAGTAAAATAGATCAGCTATTTACTTCGGTTGGTATTAGATCATTCATGCTGATTAAGCAGCAAGGCAATCATTATGTTATTTGGATAGAAAGGAACTCTATGTACGGTATTCGTTTTATAATTTTAACTTTACTCAGTATAAGCTCATTGCTTTCAAATAATATCCACGCAGCAGAAAAAAACACCCTTAAAGTGTTAACTTGGG
>JAOFNL010000123.1 GCA_028041985.1 Psychromonas sp.
GCAGCCCATTTAACCTATCTTGAGAAAAAATATTGGCAAAGTCGTTACACCATTTCATTCCCACGTTTGCGCCCTTGTGAAGGTGGTATGGAAATAAAGTCTGTCATGAATGATAAACAATTAGTGCAATTAATTTGTGCTTACCGCTTATTTAACCCTGTCGTGGAATTATCACTTTCTACTCGAGAGTCAGAACATTTCCGTAATCACGTTTTACCATTAGGCATTACTTCATTAAGTGCAGGTTCAAGTACTCAGCCAGGTGGTTATGCAGAGCAAGCTGAAGAAGCACTAGAGCAGTTTGAAATTAGTGATGAACGCTCACCCGCTGTAATGGCTGAATTAGTGAAAAAACAAGGTTATGAAGTGGTGTGGAAAGATTGGGATCATAGTTTAACGGGTAAATAGTTAGTTACCTATTTGATATTCAAAAGCACTGAACCATTTTAGTCAGTGCTTGATTGTATTCACTTTTTCTATAACATTTCTTTTCTGTATCACTTCGGTTTACAATCTATTCAATGCGTTAATCACGCTCATTAATTACTTATGGAAATAATATGTCTGAACATAACGCTCAAGAAGAAATTTATGCAACGCTGGTGGAGATTAACCAAGAGCCTATCGAGTTATACAAAGTATTAAAAATAGGTAATCTTGTTTCTGGTGGTGGTGAAGCAAAACAGTTGATCAGTGAAGGGTATGTTTTTTTGAATGGACAGGAAGAAACCCAAAAACGTAAAAAAATCTATGCAGGTGACTTAGTCAGTTTTAATGGAGAGTATTTACAAGTCGCTTTAAAAGGAGAAGTTGACCAATATGAAGTGGTTGAATCTATTCCTTTGGAGGATATTTCTGAGCCATCATTCTCTAATGCTGTTTTTCAAGCTCCAAAGGCTGAAAATTCAGCTTCGCTATCAAAATCAGATAAAAGTAATTTAGCTCAAAAGAAACGTAAACCAATTAGTTTCTAGAGTAACTAATCACTGCTGTCGAATGTGTGTCTGCTTGTAAATTTTTCTTATAATGGCGATAAAATTCCATTACTTTTACCACGTATCGTTGTGTTTCAGGATAGGGCGGAATTTGTTTATTATAACGTCTTACTGTCCCTTCTCCAGCATTGTAAGCGGCTAAAGCTAAATCTTTACTTTTAAATTCTTTTAATAGTTTTTGTAAATATAACGCACCAGCGTAAATACTTTGCTCTGGGTCAAATGGATCATCGACTCCAAAGCGCTCTGCGGTTACTGGCATTAATTGCATTAAACCTTTTGCGCCAGCAGAAGAAACTGCTTCATGCTGATAGCTCGATTCTGCTGTGATCACTGCATGTAAAAATTCAGGCTCTAGTTTATGTTTGCTAGCAGCAGCGACAATTAAAGGGTGGTACTTTCTTTGTAGTGTTTTTTTACGAGGTAATTGAACTTCGCTATAGGTTTTTTCTTTCCAATTTTTAAAACTAGGTGGTGGATTATTACTATTACTGCGTAATAACAAGTGATATTTACTGTTCACTTTGCGTTCAGAAAAGTGCTGGTTTCCATCTGTATCAATGTACATATAAATATCAGCTTGTGCAGCACAAGCAAAGATCAAACTCATCGTTATAGCAAGTGGGTAAAGCAATGAATTTAATATTGAAACTCGCATATTAATCAGTTACTCCTGCATTGCTAACTATCGTGGTGGCGCCTTGGCTGATATTTTTTGTATCGACTGCTGTTGATAGGGCATTTGAACTTGGTGCTTTATCTGCATTCTTTAAGTTCATATCCCCTGGATATAAATAGCGTGCATAGTCCAAGGTTGCAGTTGCTTTTTCAGGTTGATTGCTAGTTTTGTAAGCTAAATATAACAAGTGTAAGTAATATGGCTTGGGGGAAGCGATTACGGTTTCTTCTAATTCAGAGACTATTTTTGCTATTTCTATTTTGTTGTCTTGTTGCGTAGCCACATTTAAACGGAAATTATAAAGGTGAAATGAAAAGTTATTATCAAATACTAACGGATTAACAATATTCATTAATTCTCGAATATCAGGATTACGACTACGTTCATATTCAGTTATTTTAGCCATGGTATATAAATTAGTTAGCATAAATATCGTAGTAAAAGTTGGGATTAATATTCCTGATACTCTTAAAAAGAAAGTCGGTGAAAAGGTCTTTTCATTGACTCTTTCGGATTCATAATCAACATAAAATATTAATACCATTAACACTAACCAATGTAATGCCGAATGATACAAGGGGTACTCTGTTTGCGTATGTAAGGCAATAGGAACAACTAAGGAGAGCAATGCTAAGGCTTTACTTAATTTGAAGGTACTAAGTAACTTCAAGAAGGTAATAATGAGTATTAATATCGCAATAATAGGCGCTATGCCACCTTCTACCGCCCAAAAAAGAAGGTCATTGTGTGGGTGAGTGAGTACCGCTACTTCGTGTTTTGAGTGACCATTTGCAAATTGTTCTGCGGTATAAAGTAAATACTCTTTTTCAAATCCACCGTAGCCATAACCCAATAATGGCTTTTCTTTTATCATATTCCAGCTATTACTATAATGAACTAATCGTTGACCACCTTCTGAAAGAGCTTGCACATTTCGAGCGCCTAATGCATCCCCTTTCATTGAGGCAAAACCAATCCCCATTAAAACGGCAATTAAAAAAAACGTCATACGTTTTTTGTTCGTTTGCCAAGCCCAAGGTAAAAGTAACACTAGAGCAATGATTGTTCCTAAATATCCTGTTCTAGACATCGCTACAGTAATGACCCATATATTGAGCATGGCTGTCACTAATAAAAAGAGTTGTAGACGTTTATCATTAATTTTTTGTAGTAAATATCCACTCAGTATAAGTGTTGTTGCCATAAAGCTTGCTAATACATTAGGTTGTTGGAATATCCCATAAGGGCGACCATATCCAACGTTATAACCAAAAATATTATCTGCAGGTAATAAGTAATCTTGCATCAAGCTATAGCAGGCTTGTATAAAACCAGCTAATACGATTAGTAGTAGTAGTTTTTCAACTTGCGCTCGAGTAAAGTTGAACTGTTGTAAGCTGAGAAACAGTAAAATTCCTGCAAACAACCCTAAGAGGCGAGTATAACTTTGGTCTGCTAGTGCATTGTTAGGGTAAAATACTGGTAAGAAAAAGAGCCCTAATGCGATAAATATAATGGCAGTATATTTTGAATAGTAGATTTTCTGTTGCGCTGTTATTTTCCATAATCCCAACCCAATAAGAATAGAAAAAAATATCCAAACAACATTATTAACAGCGAGCTCTAAGCCACTACCACCTTGGTTATGTTGGAAGTAATGAGCACCTAACCCCATTAAAAGAGCAAAGGTGATAAAAAACCCGCGTGTTAATTTTTGTTGTAAGTCCATTTATTTCTCATTACTTAATTAAGTTTTATTATGTTTGTGCAATAACAATAGATTTTAGCATTAGCCTTTTTCTAAAATTGCTTTTAAAAATTGTCCAGTGTAGCTGCCTTTTACTTTCACAACATCTTCAGGCGTACCGGTTGCAATAATCTCTCCACCGCCACTTCCTCCTTCTGGACCTAAATCGATGATCCAATCGGCTGTTTTAATTACATCTAAATTGTGTTCAATTATAACTAATGTATTACCTTTATCACGCAAAGTATGAATTACTTTCAATAACTGAGCGATATCGTGGAAATGCAATCCTGTTGTTGGTTCATCAAGGATATATAAGGTTTTACCTGTATCGCGTTTTGACAACTCTTTTGCTAACTTCACTCGTTGAGCTTCACCACCTGAGAGAGTAGTTGCTGCTTGCCCTAAGCGGATATAAGATAACCCTACATCCATTAATGTTTGTAATTTACGAGCAATAACTGGAACGGGCTCGAAAAACTTAAAGGCATCTTCGACTGTCATATCCAAGGTTTCATGGATATTTTTACCTTTGTATTTAACAGATAAGGTTTCACGGTTATAGCGTTGTCCTTTACAGTCATCACATGGCACATAAACATCGGGTAAAAAGTGCATCTCTACCTTGATCATACCATCACCTTGACAAGCTTCACAGCGTCCACCTTTAACATTAAAGCTGAAGCGTCCTGGTTTATAACCTCGAGACCGAGATTCAGGGGTTGCAGCAAATAATTCTCGAATAGGCGTGAAAATACCTGTATAGGTTGCTGGATTTGAGCGTGGCGTTCTCCCAATAGGGCTTTGATTAATATCCACCACTTTATCGAGCTGCGATAGACCGCTAATACTCTTATGTTCCGCCGCTTTGACTGTGGTTGCTTTGTTGAGTGTCGTTTGTGCTAATGGAAATAAGGTATCGTTAATTAATGTCGATTTTCCTGAACCAGAAACGCCTGTTACGCAGGTTAATACACCCACAGGTAACGCTAAATCAACAGATTTTAAATTGTTTGCGCTTGCTGCATTTAGCTTGATCCATTTCCCTGTTAACGGTGTTCGCTGAGTGGGTATTTGTATTGCTTTACGCCCACTCAGGTAATCGGCGGTTAATGAATTCTTAGCTTTTAGTATTTTCTGGTAATTACCTTGTGCAATGACTTCCCCGCCATGAATACCTGCTCCAGGACCGATATCAATAATATGATCAGCTTGGCGAATTGCATCTTCGTCATGTTCAACAACAATCACAGTGTTACCTAAATCGCGTAAATGGGTCAGCGTTTTTAGTAATCGTTCGTTATCACGCTGATGTAAGCCGATTGAAGGCTCATCTAATACGTACATCACACCCATTAATCCTGCGCCTATTTGGCTAGCTAAACGAATACGTTGCGCTTCACCACCAGAAAGTGTTTCGGCACTACGCTCTAAACTCAGGTAATTAAGACCAACATTCACTAAAAAACTAAGGCGCTCTAGAATTTCTTTTAGGATCTTTTCTGCTATTTTTTCTTTTTGCCCTACCAGTTTAATCTCTTTGAAAAATTGCTCTGCGTCTGCGATGGATAATTCTGATACATAGGCAAGATTGACATCATTAATAAATACATTGCGAGAGGATTCTTTTAAACGTGAACCTCCGCAACTAGAGCAAGGCTGGCGATTCATGTATTTACTTAAATATTCACGCATTGCAGGAGACTCTGTCTCTTTATAACGGCGCGATCGGTTAGGAATAACACCTTCAAAAGCATGTAAACGAGAAACTAAATCACCTCGGTCATTACTGTAATTAAATGCTATCTTTTCTGATCCAGAGCCATTTAATACAACTTGTTGTTGTTTTTTGGTTAATGACTTGAAAGGTTTTTCTAAAGAGAAATCGTAATGGTCAGCGACTGCCTGTAACATTTGGTAGTAATAATTAGATTTACTACTCCAACCTTCGATTGCGCCATCTGCTAAACTTAAATCGCCATTGGTGACTACCAATGCCTCATCAAAATATTGTTCAATACCTAAACCATCACAGGTTTCACAAGCACCAGCTGGGCTGTTGAAAGAAAAAATACGAGGCTCTAATTCGGCAATACTGTAACCACAGTGCGGGCAAGAAAAGTTTGCCGAAAAAAGTTGTTCAGGCTGGCTATTATCCATATAAGCTAAAATGGCAGAACCATGACTTAACTCTAGCGTCGTTTCTACTGATTCTGCTAATCGCTGTTTTAAATCATCGCGTACTTTAAATCGGTCAACGACGACTTCAATCGTGTGCTTCTTATGCAGCTCCAATTTCGGTGGATCACTTAAATCACAAACATCGCCATCAATTCTTGCTCGTAAAAAACCTTGAGCGGCTAAACTTTCAAATATTTTGA